>JBEVIF010000177.1:0-6293 GCA_040510795.1 Acidimicrobiia bacterium | reverse complement strand
GGGCGTGGTTGCCCTCGGAGCCGAGATCCTGGGCCTGGAGAGCGCGGTAGAGCTGGAAGACCAGGGAAGTCCCGGGCAGCGGTATGCCCAATTCGTCGGCCGTGTCGAGAACGATTCGGAGGTCCTTCTGCTGCAGGTCGATGGTGAATCCCGGTCGCCAGTCGCGGGCGATCATTTGGGGACCCCGGTTGGACAGCATCCACGAGCCCGCTGCCCCGCCTTCGACCGCCGCCAGAGTCGTACCCAGATCTAGGCCAGCCCCCTGCGCCAGCAGCAGTGCTTCGGAGGCGGCCAGCTCGTTGAGCACGACCAGCACCTGGTTGACCGCTTTGGCCATCTGGCCCGATCCCGGCTCCTCGCCAATATGTGTGATCGTCTTCGAGTAAGCCTCCATGAAGGGTCGAGCTCGCTCCAGGGCCTCACTAGGGCCGCCGGCCATGACGGCCAGGGTCCCGTTCTCGGCGCCCTCCGACCCGCCGGATACCGGTGCGTCCACCCAGGACACACCCGAGTCCGAGGCACGGGCCGCGAGTTCTCGAGTGGCACCGGGCGAGATCGTGGAGTGGTCGACGATGACCGCGCCACGAGCCAGGCCATGGATGACTCCGTTGTCGCCGAACACCACCTCCTCTACGTCCGGGGTATCGGACACACAGACGAAGACGATGTCGCTCGCATTGCCCAGCTCGATCGGATCGGCGGCGAGGTCACAGACGAGATCCACTCCCTTCCCTGCCGTCCGGTTCCAGACGGTCAAGCTGTTCCCGGCCATGAGCAGGTTCAGGGCCATCCCGTGACCCATCGTGCCGAGACCGATGAAACCGAGACGAGTCATGGCCGGGCACTCTAGGGGTGTGCTAGACCCACCCCATGCCCCACGATCGACTCGACGCCACCATGGCCGGCGAGGTGTCGGCCTTGCGCCAATCAGGGACTGCCAAGGGATCCGAGGCCGTGATCGTGGGCATCGAGCCCGAGCACGACCGGCACGGTCCCCGCTATCTCCTCGAAGGAGATGAGCGGCGATTCATCAGGATGAACTCCAACGGTTACCTCGGCCTCTCACGGCACCCGGCGCTGATCAAAGCCGAGGAGTCCGCGACTAAGGAGTTCGGCGCCGGGCCGGGAGCCGTGCGGTTCATCTCGGGCACGTATCGGACCCATCTCGATCTCGAGCAACGGCTGGCTTCGTTTCACGGGCGTCCATCGTCGATGATTTTCTCCTCGGCCTATGCCGCCGTGGTCTCGAGCCTGACTTCGCTGATCACCCCAGACACTGTTGTGCTCAGCGACGAGCTGAATCACAACTGCATCATCAATGCCCTACGTCTCTCCCGCCCGGCTTCGAGAGAGGTCTATCCCCACCTCGACTTCGCTGCACTCGACACACTGCTCGCCCGGACAACGGGGGCGTCGCGAGCGATCGTCGTAACCGACGGGGTGTTCTCGATGCGCGGCGACTACGCCGATCTCTCGGCGCTCATGGAAGTCGCCCGGACCCATGACGACGCGTTCGAGGAGAACGTTGTTGTGGTGGTCGACGACTCCCACGGGGTGGGAGCCTTCGGGGACACAGGTCGGGGCACAGAGGAGGTGTCCGGATCGGGCCAGGTGGACGTCCTCATCGGCACGCTGGGAAAGGCTTTCGGGGTCAACGGGGGTTATGTGACCGGAAGCCGGAGTCTCTCCGACTTCCTGCGGGAAAAGGCGCCGATGTACATCTACTCCAACCCGATCACCGTGGGTGAGGCGGCCGCTGCTATTGCAGCTGTGTCCGTCGTCGATTCCGACGACGGCAGGTCCTTGTTGAGCCATCTTGCAGCTATGACCGCCAGATTCGAGAACGGGCTCGTCGACCTGGGTCTGGAGACGATCCCGGGCCCCCATCCCGTGGTGCCGCTCATGATCAGGGACACCGAGCGGACCGTCGCCCTGGTCCGGCATCTCCATGACAACGGCATCCTCGCCACCGGTCTCAACTACCCGGTGGTGCCCAAGGGCGACGAGGAGATCCGGTTCCAGGTCAATGCCGACCAAACGGAGGCCGACATCGATGAGGTTCTGCAGGTGCTGGCGGCGTTCTAGGGGAACCGCGAGCAGATCGACCGGCGTCGAACAGCCATGAGGCAACCGAACCGAGTCGCTGCAGTTGTCGTGTTGCTTCTTACCGTCGCTGCCTGCGCCCAGCCTCCGGCGGGGGTCGAGCCAGAGCCGAGCACCACCCCTTCCACTGCGGGGCCCGCGGTGGAGGTGCTGTCCTGCGAGGACATCGACACGCCGTACGCCCCCGAGGACTGGTACGCCGACACCCCCATCTATGTCGGTAACGAGATGCCTATCGACGAAGTGCGAGTGTTCGTCCAGACCCTCGACGGCTTTCGGGATGTTTGGATCGATCGGGCCCACAATGGCTGGATCGGTGTCGGGTTCGACGACGCCGATGTCGAAGCACATCAGGCGGCTTTGGAGAGCGAGTTTCCCGGTGTTGGCGTGGTTGCCGTGAACATGCCCTATACCGCCGGCGAATTGGAGGAGCTTTCCCGGGATCTCCAAAGTCGGCTCCCCGATGGGATGGAAACGGCAAGCATCTACGAGGTTCAGGGATTCATCGAGATCTGGGTGGGTCGGCTCGATCCGGAGAACATCGCCGCGGTATCGGAGGTTGTCGGGGACGCCCCGGTCTGCATCAGTGGCCAGGACCCGGCGACAACACCGGGAGACGGTCCGCAGCTCGAGGGCGGCGATGGATGGTCCTACCTCGGTGAGGCGGACGCCATGCCCGACACCGAGTTTCCGAGCATCCTCGCCGACCCTGCGGCTCTGAGCGCGATGTGGGGTCAGCTCGGGATCCCCGGAGAGCCACCTGGCGTCGACTTCGAGAAGCAGGTGGTGCTCTCCCTGGTGATCGGTCACAGCGGCTCCTGCCCCCGGACCCGTCTCGACGACGTCGTCGTCGATGACAGCGTGGTGTATGTAGTGGTTCCCACGATCACGCACGAGATCGGTTGCACAGACGATTGGGTACCGCGCACCTACCTGGTCGGGATTGACCGCGATCGGCTTCCAGCGCCTCCCTTCCAGCTCGCTGGACACGTGGGGTCCGGAGCGCGGGTCGAGATCGCCACCGATCTGCGGGTTCCAGGGAGTGTCCCGGAGGCAGGGGACGTGGTTCCAGCCGAGGCCGCGCCGTTAGGTGAGCTCACCCCGATGCCCCACATGATCGAACCGGGATTCCCGAGCCCACCACTCACGATCGACCCCGTCTGCGGCGTCGACTTTCTCGGGGAGATCAATACCGTCCATTGGCATCGGGCTGAGGGGAGCGGGATGCCGGAGGAATGGGACGCGGCGATCGTCGATGGTCTCCTCGACCTCGAGCTGATGATGACGCCGGGCCCGGAGCCGACATTGACCGCATCAGCAGGCGGGATTGACGTTGTGTATCTGCCGGGTCCGGAGACCACGAGGGCCTGCGACTGACCGTCATTCTCCATCGGATTCGGCGATCGCCCTTTCTATCTTCTTGCGATCTACGCCGAGGCCGGCGAGACACATGGCCTCGGGAGATTTCTGATCACGGAGCACGCCGAGCATTAGGTGTTCCGGGCGAATGACTCGCGATCTAGTTCGGATCGCCTCTCGAAGAGAGAGCTCGAGCACCTTCTTGGCATCTGCGGTGAAAGGCAGGTGACCGGTTACCGGCTCCTGCCCCGGTCCCAGGATGGTCTCCATCGACTCTCTCACCTGCTCCAGTGACACGCCTTGCGACTCGATTGTCACGGCAGGCAGGCCTTGTGGATCTTCGATCAACGCCTGAACGATGTGCCCGGGCTGTATGTGGTCGTGCCCGGCTCCGCGAGCGTGTTCCACGGCCCCCATAGCGACGGAGCGCGCATCGTCGTCGAACCTCGTGAACATGCCCTGGCTCTCCCTCGGCACCCGTCTCGCGACGAATCGTTTCTGCACCGCCTGCTTGCTCACCCCAAGGGCACCACCAATCTCGGCCCAGGAAGCTCCGGAATCCCGCGCCCGGTCGACGAAGTGGCCGATGAGATGGTCGGCCAACACATTGAGCCCTTCAGCGACTTCGACCGCCTCCGCGAGCTGGTCGAGCCTCGTTCCTTCCGGGACATTGACCTCGACGAGGTCGACCAGCTGCTCTAGTTGCGGGGGTTGGCTCATAGCGTCAACCCTAGGTTGACGCTTTGACCCGTGTCAACCTGTGGTTGACGGCTGTCCGATCACTACCAGCACCGCGCCGGCCTCGACCTGATCGCCAGGGGCGCAATCGACCTCGTCCAAGATTCCGTCATGAGGCGCCCGGAGGGAGTGTTCCATCTTCATCGCCTCGAGCACCACCAGCACCTGACCGGCTGTGACGCTGTCACCCACCCGCGCCTCGACCCTGACCACCCGCCCCGGCATCGGCGCATGCAGCGACCCGGGCGTCTCGACTGCCTCAGGCGAGGGGAATCTGGGCAAGGCGTCGAGGCGAACCGGTGCGCGCTCGGAGTCGACATGGCGAATCTCGCCGTACCTGGCCACGGAGAAGGTGTGGTCGAGCCCGTCGTAAGTGAATTCGATCCGATCGGGTGTGCATTCGGTGACGTCGATGGGTCCGAGGCCTTCCACGTTTGGCGTAGGTGTGATCGAGTAACGGATCACGTGAGTTGCGAGTTCGCCTCTATACACACGTTCCTGATAGTTGTCGGGCCGATTACGCCAACCGGAGGGAATCGACCTCAGCACCCGGGACGTGCCCCTGTCGAGCTCCTGGTCGGCCAGCGCCGCCGCCACCGCTGACAGGCGCTCCGTCTCCATGTCCGCCAGTGGCCGGCCGAGGTGCGCCGGGTCATGTCGTTCGAGGAAGTGTGTGTCCAAGGCGCCCGACCGGAATTCATCGTGTTCCAGGATCCGAACCAGCAGTTCGCGGTTGGTGACGGGACCATGGAGGATCGCCTGGCGCAACGCCTGGGCCAGTGTCTCGGCTGCACGGTCCCGGGTGGCGGCGTGGGCGATGATCTTGGCCAGCATGGGGTCGTAGAACACCGAGACCATCGAGCCGTTCTCGACTCCAGAGTCGACACGCAATCCCGGTAGATCGGGGACTTCGAACCGATGGATCATCCCGGTGATCGGGAGAAAGTCGTGGCGGGGGTCCTCGGCGTAGAGCCGCGCTTCGATCGCATGCCCCGAGATGACGGGCTCGACGTCGATCGCGGCGCCATCGGCGATTTCGATCTGGAGACGCACCAGGTCCAACCCCGTGACCATCTCGGTGACCGGGTGTTCCACCTGGAGTCTCGTGTTCATCTCCAGGAAGTAGAAGTCGCCGTCCTGGAAGAGAAACTCCACCGTCCCAGCCCCGACGTATCCGACCGCGGTAGCTGCCGCCACCGCTGTATCACCCATCCGCCGGCGCAGGCTCTCGTCGATCACGGGGGAGGGGGCCTCCTCGATGATCTTCTGGTGCCGCCGCTGGATCGAGCACTCCCGTTCGAACAGGGAGACCACCCGGCCGTGGCCGTCTCCGAGCACCTGGATCTCGATGTGACGTGCCGCCTGCAGATACTTCTCCAGGAAGACGGTGTCGTCGCCAAAGGAAGAGGCCGCCTCCCTGCGCGCACCTTCGATCGCCTCGGTCAGACCCGAGGGATCGCCGACGATCCTCATCCCCTTACCCCCACCCCCGGCTGACGCCTTCACCAGCACCGGGTATCCAAGCCCTTCGGCAGCTGCGCCCGCCTCATCGTTATCGGTGAGGTCGATGGCGCCGAGTGTGAGGACTCCTGCGGTCTCGACCAATTTCTTCGAGCGGAGCTTCGAGCCCATGACCTCGATTGCCTCCGGCGGCGGGCCGATCCAGATCAGCCCCTCCTCCATGACGCGACGGGCGAATTCGGCGTTCTCAGCCAGAAAGCCGTACCCGGGATGGATGGCGTCGGCCCCGCTCTGTTTGGCAGCTCCGAGCACTTCATCGATGTGCAGATAGGTTTCGGTGGGGGTCGAGCCGGGAAGGTTTACTGCATGATCTGCTTCGAGCACGTGCGGCTCGGTCGTGTCGGGGTCCGAATGGATGGCAACCGTCTCGATGCCCATTTGACGACAGGTGCGGAACACGCGGCGGGCAATCTCACCGCGGTTGGCCACCAGAATTCTTCGGATCATGGGCTCGACGAGCGTACCGGTGGAAACCATTTCCCACTTCGGAACGTCATAAGTCTGTCGTCATAACTACGAGATGAGGAGTCGCGTCCAAATGAGTGATACCCAGTTGATGGAAAGACAGGATC
>JBEVIF010000176.1:0-4373 GCA_040510795.1 Acidimicrobiia bacterium | reverse complement strand
GTGAGGGTCGGATTCCGTTCTGATAGGACACGTCGTAGATCACTGGGAGGAGGGGATAGAGGATGTTGCTGGTCCCCGCACCGACCGTGAAGAGAAAGGCGGTCAAGGGGGCGATCAGCGTGATCTGCTTGGGGTGACGCTGGATGACACCGGCAGCGATCTTGACCATCCAGTCGACCCCGCCAGCCACCTGCATCAGGGCTGCCGCGGTCACGACGGCGAGAATGATCAACAGGGCCGAGATCGGCGGCTCTCCCGGCGCCTCGCCGAAAACGAAGACCAGGACGGCTACTCCAAGGCCGCCCCAAACGCCGATCCCTACTCCTCCGGCACGGGTGCCCATGACGATGGCGGCGAGGACCACCACCGCCTCGAGGATGAATGTGATGTCCAATGTGGCTCCTTCCGGGTCAGTCCGTGCCGCAGACGACGTCGAGTCGTTCTTTGATGGCGTTGTACGCCGTGACCGAAGCGTCCAGTGAATCCTGCATGAGTGGCTGGGCCACTTCGAGGCCCTCGTCACCGAGGTCGAAGGTCACCTGTCTCAACTCGGTCAGGGCAAAGTTCAGGTTCGAGACGGCCTGGTCGTAGAGGCCATCCGCCTCAGCCTGGAATTGATCCAGTTGGACCATGACATTCTCGACGAGTTCCAGGGCGTCAGCGGCAGTGGCTGTCTCCGGGTCCAGGGTTTCCACCTCGTCGACCGCTGCCTGCAGGTCTTCGTACTGTCGGCAGAGATTCCGCTCCTCGGCGTTGCCGCATGCGGTGAGCGCCAGGGCGAGCACGGTCATGCTTACGACCCATGCACGTCGGCGGAGTCCGGTCATCGTGCCGCTCCCTTCATTCCGGTTCCTGGGTGACAATGGTTACGAGGATTTTGCATGCCATGACCATGTCATCGACGGCAATGTGCTCGGAAGCGGCGTGCTCATCGACCATGCCGGTGGCCATGGCGACACAGGCTATCCCGTGGGCGTTGAAGAAGTTGCCATCGGTCCCCCCGCCGCTCTTTCGTGGAATCACCTCGAGCCCCAGTGACCGGATGGCGCGGGCCGCCTCGCGGTAGGGCCGCTCGGATTCATCGATGTGATAGGTCCGGTAGATCTCCTCGGCCTCGAAGTCCAGGGTCGCCCCATGACGGTCCGCAGCCTCGGTCAGGGTGGAACGCATGGCGTCCAGCTGCGCGTCGAGCTTTTCCTGGTCGTGACTTCGTGCCATGCCTTGCAGATTGACCTCGCCGGGCACGATGTTGCGAGCCTCACCACCCGTGATGGTCCCGATGTTGGCGACCGTCTCCTCGTCGATGCGACCCAGCGGCATGGCGGCGATCGCCTCGGCGGCCACCTTCACTGCATTGATGCCCTTTTCGGGCTCCACGCCGGCGTGGGCCTTCTTGCCGTGAATGGTCGCCGTGATGTAGACCGAGGTTGGCGTCCAGTAAGTGATGGCGCCGATGGCACCGGCGGTGTCGAGCACGAACCCGTACGTCGAGTTCAGACGGCTCAGGTCCATTTGGCGGGAGCCGAGCAAACCACTCTCCTCGCCAACGGAGATGACGAACTCGAGGGTCGGATGCTCGACCCCGGGGTTGGATTCGAGGATCGTCAGCAGCTCGAGACATCCAGCAATGCCGGACTTGTCATCCGCGCCGAGGATGGTCGTCCCATCGGTCTTGATGATCCCGTCCTCGATGATCGGACGGATCCCGGTGTCGGTCCCGGCGGTGTCCATGTGCGTCGAGAGCAGCACAGTGTCCGGCCGGGTGCCGGGGAGGACGGCGACCAGGTTCCCGATCGCGTCCTTGGATACCGTGCAACCGACGGCGGTGAATCTCGCCTCGAGCTCCCTGCCGATCTGCTCTTCGTGCCCGGTGGGGCTGTCGATCGCGACGAGATCGAGGAATGTTGCGATCAATCGGTCGCTGTCGACGTCGTCTGCGAGCATGACTTGTCTGTCACTAACAGCTCCCACATCACGATTTATAGCAGCGATCTAATCGACTTTTCCTCGAATGTGACCGAGGTGCGGCGGGGAGCATCCGTACAGTGTGGCCTGTGGAGGACTGTCCTACGAACCGCGTCGCCGATTCACGCGGCACCTGCGTTGGGCAAGTCGATTAGATGACGGACAGGACGAAAAGCGCCGCCGGGATCGTCCTCCTGACACTGGCGTCGGGTCAGTTCCTCATGACCCTCGACAGCTCGGTGATGAACGTCTCCATTGCGCAGGTGGCTGAGGATCTGGGCACCACGGTGACCGGGATCCAGACCGCGATAACCCTCTACACCCTGGTGATGGCGACTCTGATGATCACCGGCGGGAAGATCGGCAGTCTGATCGGTCGAAAGCGGGCGTTCATGATCGGCTGCGTCATATATGGCGCGGGCTCGCTGACTACTTCGCTGGCCCCCACCCTCACCGTCCTCATCATTGGTTGGTCGTTCCTTGAGGGCATCGGGGCCGCGCTGATAATGCCGGCGATCGTCGCGCTGGTCGCATCGAATTTCCCTCCCGAGGGCAGGCCCCGTGCCTATGGCCTCGTGGCCTCGGCCGGCGCTATCGCGGTTGCAGCAGGACCCCTGATCGGGGGTTTTGTCACGACCAATTGGACCTGGAGATATGTGTTCGCAGGCGAGGTAGTGGTGGTGGCCGCCATCCTCATGCTCACACGCAGGATCCAGGACGCGCCCCCCGAGGCCAAGCACCGGTTGGACCTTGTCGGCGCCGCCCTCACCGCGGCCGGGCTCGGTCTGGCTGTCTACGGCGTTCTTCGCTCCGGGGAGTGGGGCTGGATCCAGCCGAAGCCCGGTGGCCCGGAATGGCTCGGGATATCGCCGACGGTGTGGTTCATCCTGGCCGGGGCCATCATCATCAGGATCTTCTTTGCATGGGAGGCGAGGGTCGTGGCTAGCGGGCGGGAACCTCTGGTGAAGATCGAGATGCTCCGAAACGCCCAGCTCAACGGGGGGCTGACGATGTTCTTCTTCCAGTTCATGATCCAGGCCGGCATCTTCTTCACCGTCCCCCTTTTCCTCTCTGTCGCCCTCGGCCTCACTGCCCTGGAGACGGGTGTGCGATTGCTGCCTCTCTCGGTGGCGCTCTTGCTCACGGCGGTTGCAATCCCCAAATATCGGCCACAGGCCGCGCCGCGCACCGTCGTGCGGTGGGGATTGATCGCACTTCTCGCTGGTGTTGTATCCCTCATCGCTGCGCTCGAGGTGGGGGTCGGGCCCGAGATCGTCGCGGTACCGATGCTCCTCACCGGGCTGGGTGTCGGCGCTTTGGCGTCACAGCTGGGAGCGGTGACTGTGTCGGCCGTCCCCGACAAAGAGACCGGCGAAGTCGGCGGTCTCCAAAACACCATGACCAATCTGGGAGCGTCCCTGGGCACGGCGCTCGCCGGCTCGATCTTGATCGCCGCCCTGACCACGGCGTTTATTCAGGGAATAGAGAACAACCCGGATGTTCCCCCCGAGGTGTCGTCCGGAGCCGAGGTCGAGCTCGCCGCAGGAATCCCATTCGTCTCCGATGCTCAGCTCGAGTCGGCGCTCGATGATGCCGGTGTTCCGTCGAGCGTGGCCGAGGCCATCGTCACAGAGAACGAGCAGGCACGGATCAACGGCCTCCGAGCGAGTCTGTCGGTGCTGGCTGTATTCGTCGTGCTGGCCCTGTACTTCACCCGGTTGATCCCGATGGAGCCTGTAGGCACGACTTCGGGGATCCCCGCTGAAGTCTGACGCGGGCCGTCAGCTCAAACCTGGGTGGGTCTCTCCAGTGGGCTCCCATGCCGGTGACGCGACGTCGGTGACGTGCGGTCTATCGGCGGGAGTCACCCAGAACCCGATCAGCGCGGCGGGCACATCCGGGTGAGGATTGTGGGCACGATGGACCACCCCGATCGGCTCGGTGTAGACGTCGCCCGCCGAGTAGTGCTCGGTTCGTCCCTCGTACTGCAGGGACACGATTCCCCGCAGCAAGACGAAGTAGACGATCCCGTTGTGGACGTGCCATGAGGCGGTCCGGCCCGGATTCAGCTCGGACAATTGGATGTTGATCCGTGCCTCCGGATCGCGTGGCAGTCGGGTCTCGATGTCGTCGAAGAGGACCTGACGGATGTGTGAGCCGTCTTCGGGAAGCAGCCCGGTCAACCGGAGGGCGAGCGTTTCAGGGTCGACCTGATATTCCCTCATAGGCCGAACATCGTGTCTTCGATCAGGTGATCGACCACTGCCTCCAACGCCTCCTGCTCATCCGCCCCCGCCTCCACCGCCTCCCGGTGGACGGCGAGTTGGCGATGTGCACTGGTCCCCTCGTTGACGATCGTCCGCATGTGCCGCAACTCCTCTATGACGTCGAATTCGAGGGCGTCCTGG
>JBEVIF010000175.1:0-4373 GCA_040510795.1 Acidimicrobiia bacterium | reverse complement strand
CTTGCGGCTTAGAGCCGACACGAGGCGGGTCGAGGCCAGGGCGATGATCAAACGCTGGATCAGGTTCTGGTCGCCCGGCCGGTAGCCGAGATGAGAGGCGAGACCCATTCACCTACGGTACGCAGGCATGGGTCGACACGCCCTCGTCATTATCACGGTTGGTGATCGGGAAGAGGCGAGGTACATCGCTCGGCAACTTGTCGAGTCAGGATTGGCGGCAGGAGCTCAGATTCTCCCGATAGACAGCATCTATCGCTGGCAGGAGAACATCGTCGAGGACAGCGAGTGGCTGATGCTGGTCAAGACTCGCCGCGATCGATTCCAGGCGATCGAGTCGGTCGTGAACGAGATGCACTCGTATGAAGTGCCTCCGTTGCTGATGATCGAGATGGACGAGGCCAGCCACCCCTATTTGGCCTGGATCGATGAGAACACGAGGGGCTGAGTCGGCTCAGCCGGTCTCGCCCGGAACCTCGAGGAGAAGCTGAGCCAGATCTCTCGGACGGGAGAACATCGGCCAATGGCCCGTAGGCAGCTCGACGAATTGCCAGCCTGGCTCGCCGAGCTCAGCGAACCACGGATGAGCTGCAGCGATCAGCTCTTTGACCTGATCGATGGGAAAGCTACAGCTGATCAAGACCTTGGGAAGGCGTCTCACTTCGGCCCCGTCGCCGCGGGTCACAGGTTGAGTCCAGGTCTTCAAAGGCTGGGGTGCGGCCCCCTCTCGCATGAGCCGTCGTTCGGCCACACCGAGCCCCTCGAGACTGGCCGCGAACCCCGTCCCGAACTCCTCCCACTTGGGCATGGGTACGAGCCAGCCTTCTCCGCGATCCCGGACGAGCTCGTCAACGAAATCCTGTTGCGATGAGTCGAGGAAGTCCATGTACGACGATCCGCTGGGCAGCGGTCCGGAATCGACGTAGATCACGGAGTCGAGCCTCGTGGGGATGCGATCGGCCACACCCGAGGCAACGGACCCTCCGTAGCTGTGGCCGACCAGCTTCACGTCTCGCAGGTCAGCGGCAAGGACCTGGGCTATGACATCGTTGACGTAAGTCTCCATATCGGTTCCGGCTGTGGCTTCGCTTTCCCTCATTCCCAGGCCGGGCAGGCTGATCGGAAGAACCTCCGCACCAGACGCTCGCAAGGTCTCGGCGACCTCGGCCCAGGCCCACGCTCCAAGCCACGCTCCCGGTATCAATACGAATGGGCTCATGACTGTCTCCTTATCAGGTCTTGCTGTACGCTGTACAACTACTGTACACTGTACAATTAGCTGATGCAAGAGCACCGACCAGTCGGGCAAAAGGCCGGGCTTTCCGGAGAAACGGTGCTCGCCGCCGCCCGTTCCATCGCGGACCGGGAAGGCGTAGAGGCGCTGACCATGCGACGGCTCGCCGACGCGCTCTCGGTCATGCCCAACTCGCTCTACAGCTACTACCCCACCAAGGACGCCTTGCTGGACGCCCTTTTGGATTCATTGCTTGGCGAGATCGAAACGGCCGGCCTCGATGTGATGGGTTGGCGGGAGGCGCTGGTGAGGATCATGGACGATTCACGCCGTCTCCTGCTGTCGCACCCCAAACTCGTGGATGTATTCCTGACCCGACCCAGCGTCGGGCCCAACGCGGCACACCTAGGCGAGGTGACGTTCCGGACCCTACGGAGGGCGGGGCTCGAGGGCGAAGAGGCAGTGGGTGCCTTCCGGATCCTTCTGATCTTCTCGCTGGGCTACGCCGCTTTTCAGGCGCCCCGTCTCGGAGATGACGAGCGATCGAAGCGCGGCGAGTCCACCTTCAGGAGCCTTCCCGGAGAGAGCTTTCCGGAGGTGACGAATATCGCCACACCACTGGCCAGGCCACCGGATGACGAGACTTTCATCGCTGGGATCGGCTGGCTGATCGATGGGATCGCCCGGACATCGAGCAGCGGCCAAAGCGAAAAGGACGAGTGAGACTTTGTCCCGCCGGACGAGGCGGGACAAGGTGGAGGTGCGGGGAGTCGAACCCCGGTCCGTCGAGCCGTCGGCGCCGGCATCTCCGAGCGCAGTCGTCAGCGAGCTTTCGGCCACAGGAACTCTGACGACGAGTTTCCCTGCGCCTATCCGGAGTTGGCTTGGCCCCACGGTCCCGAAACCCCGTGGGGGGCGTCCCGCTTTGCGGCGCCCGGCCCCGACCGTGCGGGATTCGGTCGGGCGGACGGGCTACTTAATTAGGCAGCCAGTGCGAAGTTATCTTCGGCACTTATTGGTTTTTCCGGTTTATTGACGGGGCCCCGGAGACCCCGGCTCGCTTCCAACGCCTCAACACTCAACGTCGAAACCGTTTCACCCCCATGGCCGGCAAGCCGGCCGAGGTACTCGGTACATGGTACTTGGTATCGGGAAGATCCGATCCAAGTACTAGTACCCAGTACTAAGGACCAGCTCGCCGCCGATCAGCCATCGCCCTCTCGACTTCTCGGTCGGCGTCTCTCTCCCTCAGCGTCTCCCGCTTGTCATAGGACGTCTTGCCTTTGGCCAGGCCAAGCTCGACCTTGGCCTTCCCTTGCTTGAAGTAGACCTGGAGCGGGACGAGGGTGAGGCCCTTCTCGGCGATCTGACCCCCGATCCGGTCGATCTCGCGACGGTGGAGTAGGAGTTTTCGCTCCCGTTCCGGCTCGTGGCCACCATCCCGGGCGAACTCATAGGGAGCGATGTAGGCGCCGACCAGGAAGGCCTCGCCACCCTTGATCAAAGCGTAGGAGTCCTTGAGATCGAGACGCCCCTCACGCAGGGATTTGACCTCGGATCCGAGAAGAGCGAGACCCGCCTCGACCGTCTCGACAACCATGTAGTTGCGTCGGGCCCTCCGGTTGCTGGCCACGGCCTTGACCCGCTCGGTCTGAGCCGAGCCCGCCACTAGGCCGCTCCGGTTGGGATCTCTTCCCCGGTCCCGTCGGCCTCACGCAGGTAACGACTCAATCCGAGGAGGGAGCCGATAACGCCGGCCGCCGCACCAAAGATGATGAAGAGCAAGCCCCAACGGAAGAAGAACTGGTTGCTGACATCGAGCCGGAACAGAGCGAAGCCCTGGCTCGCCTCGGCCAATCGCGATGCACCCAACCACACAGTGAACACAGCGAGAGCCGCGCCGACCACCCCCTCGATGAGACCCTCCAAGAGGAACGGGATCCTGATGTACCAGTTGGATGCCCCGACCAGCTTCATGATCTCGACTTCGTCACGGCGGGCGTAGATAGCGAGACGGATGGTGTTGGCGATGAGGACAACGGCCGAAACGCCGAGGACGACGGCCATCCCGATGCCGAGCACGTTGAGCACACTCGAGAGGTTCTGCAACTGTTCGATCTGTGCGGCGGCGGTGTCGACCCGCCGCACCACCTGCTGCTGTTGCTCGAGCTTGAACTTGACCGATTGGTGCAACTCGATGGCCACCAGTTCGATGCGGATCGAGGCCGGAAGGATGGTGGGGTCGATCTCGAGCAATTCGTCCTGGCCAGCAAAGATCTCCTGGTATTCGACCCAGGCTTGCGCCTTGTCGACGTAGAAGGCGCCGTTCACCTCTTCCCAGGTCTCGACCTCATCCAGCAGGACCTGGTGGGCACCTGATGGAACCCCATTTGAACCCTCGTCCTGGAGGAAGGCGATGACGTGCACCCCCTCCTGCCAGGCCAGGGTGTTGAGGCGCAGGATCTCATTCACCACCAGGGCGCCAAAGGCAAGGCTGAGGGAGATGAACACCGCCAGAACGGCACCGGCGACGACCAGGAAGTTCCGCTTGAGGTTGACCAGCGCCTCTCTGAGGAGGAAGAAGAACCGGCTCATGCCTGACCCTGGTCGTACTTGCCAGAGTGCTCATCCCTGGTGACAACGCCCTTGTCGAGGGCGACGACCCGCCGCTGCATGGCGTCGACGATGGCGAAGTCGTGGGTGGCCATGACGATTGTGGTGCCGGTGCGGTTGATCCGGTCGAGCAGCTTCATGATCCCGACCGACGTCTTGGGGTCGAGGTTCCCTGTCGGCTCGTCGGCAAGCATGATCGGCGGTCTGTTGACGAATGCCCGGGCCACGGAGACACGTTGTTGCTCGCCACCGGAGAGCTGCTTCGGATAGCGCCCGCCCATGTCAGCGAGACCGACGAGGTCGAGCACCTGGTCGACCTGGGGCCCGATCACCGAGCGAGGCCGCCCAAGTACTTCGAGGGCGAACGAGACGTTCTCGGCCACGGTTTTGTTGGGGAGAAGCTTGTAGTCCTGGAACACAGTGCCAACCGACCGTCGCAGGTAGGGGATCTTCCATTTGGGCAGAGTCGTGATGTCCTTGCCGGCCACCCAGACCTTGCCCCGGGTCACACCTTCGTCCCTCAGCATCA
>JBEVIF010000174.1:0-17344 GCA_040510795.1 Acidimicrobiia bacterium | reverse complement strand
ACTCCGATCTCCCCTTGGAAGCCCGTAGGCGACATTCCCGGCAACTGTCATATGGGGGAACAGGGCGTAATCCT
Source organism: Acidimicrobiia bacterium (assembly GCA_040510795.1). Lineage (GTDB taxonomy): Bacteria > Actinomycetota > Acidimicrobiia > Spongiisociales > ZC4RG35 > JARDZU01. Next base: position 17,270 of record JBEVIF010000174.1, on the reverse strand, counting down.
GGAACACCATCCCCACCCTGCGCCGTTCCGGACGGGTGAAGATCCCGGGTCCGAGCACGGTGCGGCCATGGATCTCGACCGAGCCACCGGCGTTTTCGAACCCGGCGATCACCCGCAGTGCCGTCGTCTTGCCGCACCCCGACGGGCCGAGGATGGTCACCACGCCGCCTTCCCACACGTCGAGGCTGAAATGGTCCAGAGCGACGGCGTCGCCGAATGACCTGGTCAGGTCCCGGGCACGGATGGCGAGGCGATCAGTCGCTGAGCTCACGTGACATCACCAGAAAGAGTGGCACGATCGAGACGGCGAGGAGAACGAGCCCGGCGGCAGAGGCCCGGGTGATGAATCCTTCCGCTGTCGAGCTCCAGATCCTTATGGCCAGCGTCTCGAACCCATTGGGGCGGAGGAGAAGTGTTGCCGGCAGCTCCTTCATGACGCTCAGAAAGACAAGGGCAGCTCCTGCGACCAACCCCGGCCATGCCAGAGGCAGCGTCACCCGCATCAGCGTCGCTACGGGTCCCCGGCCCAGGCCACGGGACGCATCTTCGAGGTCAGGGCTGGCGCGGACCAGGGAGTCCTGAGTCGCGCCGGCCGCTTGGGGCAGAAATATGGCGCCGTAGATGATCACCAGGTAGATCAGTGTCTGATAGAGAGACCTGGCCGTGCTGAGGGCGAAACCCACCGCCGCCACACCGACGGTGATGTGGGGAAGGGAGTAGGCGCCCCACATCGCCGACTCCACCCAGCCCGACAGACGCCCGGGCCTGCGCGTGGTGACCATGGCCACCGGGAAGGCGAGAACCACGGTCACCAGGGCTGCGATGATGGCAACTCCCAGCGACCGGACCGCCTCCGGGCCGAGGGACCCCACGATCTGCTCGGACTCGAGCCCGCGAACGACGCTCACGGCCATGACTACGAGCGGGAGACCGAGGGCGACGAGGATGTAGAGAGTCAGCGCCGAGATCGAGGCGGCGCGTGGCCAGCCCGACAGTGCCAGCAGAGGGCGGGCCCTGCGTGGCCGTCGGGAGTGAAGCGGGACTCTGGCGCGATACCGACGCTCGATGAGGAGGATCACGATGGCTAGAGCCATCAGGATCAGTGACAGGGTTGCGGCAGGGCGCCGGTCGATCTGCCCCCGATACAGGGTGTATATGGCGCGGGTGAAGGTGTCGTAGCGAAGCAAGGACACAGCGCCGAAATCGGAGATGGTGTAGAGCCCGACCAGGAGACCGGACGAGACGAGCGCCGGCTTCAATTGGGGAAGCGTCACAGTCGCGAAGACCCGCCACCGGCTCGCCCCGAGCCCTGTCGCTGCCTCCTCTGTCGCCGGATCGATTGTCCGCAACCCAGGGATGAGCGTGAGATGGGCCAATGGCGCAGTGAACACCGAGAGCACCAGCCATGAGCCGACGAACCCGTATGGCGTCGGGGTCTCGACGATGACTCCCGAGGGCCCGGTTGCAGCGATGAGGCTGAGCGCCGCCACATAGGAGGGGACGACGAGGGGGAGCGCAGCCAAAGTCATCCATCCCTTGCGAAATGGAAGCGCCACCCTGGTTGTCGTCCACGCCGTGGCGAGACCGATGGCGACTGCCGTGATGGTGACCGCCACGGTGAGCACGGCAGTGTTCAACATCAGTTCGGCGAGACGCCCCGGCGGGACGGCCAGGGTCGTACCGGTCCCGATGACCTGGAACAACAGGCTGACCGGAGGGATGAGCGCAGGAAGCAGCGCCACTCCGGCGGCGAGCCACCAGCCCCAGCCGCCACGACGTCGAATCTGCCCGACTTCGGGACGGCGCGCCGTCAGCGGCCCGGCAGTCAACTCACACCAGGCCAGCCTCGGCCACCAGACGCGTGGCCAGGTCGAGCACACCGGCGAGGTCGCTCAGGTCGATGTCGGGGGAGTCGATCTCGGAGAGGGGTGGGACTCCGTCGGGCTGGGGGATGCCCTCGATCAGAGGGAACTCGAAGGTCTCCGTGGCAAAGAAAGTCTGGGCTTCCTCGGCGAGAAGGAAATCGACGAGCTCCTGGGCTGCCTCCGGACTGTCGGTGTTCGCCATGATTCCGACGCCGGCGGGCATCACCAGCGATCCAACATCGCCTGCCGGGATGAAGTAGTTCTCCGTGTTGTTGCCCTGACCCTCGGCCCGCAGGCGGAGCAGGTAGTAGTGATTCACCAGCCCACCGCCCAACTCACCGGTGTCGGTGGCCTCCACGATGGGCGCGTTGCCGTCGAACTCGACGGGGTCGTTTGCGGCCAGCGCTTCCAGCCACTCACGTGTCGCATCCTCGCCGCGTTCGAGGATCATGGCTGACACGAAGGCGAGGAAGGAGCCGTTCGTGGGTGCCACCCCCAACTGACCGGCCCAGGCCGGGTCGACGGCGTCATCGATGGTCTGAGGCAGAGGCAGGTCCGAGCCGGTGTTGTGGACGACCACCCTCACGCGGCCAGAGGTCCCGACCCAACGGCCATCTCGATCGTGGAATCGCCCGTCGACCAGGTCGAGTGTCTCCTCCGGAAGCGGGGCCATGAGCCCGGCAGCGGCGCCCAAGGAAGCGGGGTCCTGCGCGAAGAACACATCGGCTGCAGATTCCTCTCCTTCGGCAATGAGGGTGGCGGCAAGCTCGCTCGAGTCGGCATACCTGATCTCCAGCTCGGTACCCGATTCGGGCTGGAATTCCTCCAAGAGCGGCCCTACCAGCTCCTCGGCTCGGCCGGAGTACACGACCAATGGGCCGTCGCCTTCCGATCCGCCGGCGCCTCCGCATGCAACGGACGCGATCGTCACGAGGAAGGCCACAGTTGCCAGTGTTCTCAACGTCTGCCTCCAGATCGTTAGCTACCGAACAATGTGCGAATCTAATTAACACTATGGTCGTAGTGCAAATGGTTCGGGGCAGGGATGGCCGACGGATGGCCAACCCCGTTCCTCAGGATCGCAGGCGGTGGCTCTCGAGGTGCCGGCCGCGCGGGGGCGCCGCCGACCGACTGCTCCGGTCCCGACCCTCGACCCAGACGGACAGCGCTTCGAGCGGCGAGAGACCTTGGTCGTGCTCCCACATCACCCGTTCGCTGGGTGATCGAGGGCCAGGCTTGGTCCGGGCGGTGAACAGGATCGGCTCGTGACGACCCATGACAGACTCGGCGAGCCTTGCCTTGCGGGGCTCGCCGGCCTCGACCTCGATGGTCAGACCGCCGCCAGGATGGGCGAGGAGGTCCTCCCGACGGGGTGGATGCGCCGTGGCGGACATGGCGCTGCCGATCCATCCGGTCAGGGCACCGACGAAGAATCCGAGGCCGGCATACACCAACCAGTGCCGTCCATCGAGCCAGATCACGGAGGCGAGCGCGGTAATCGTGCCGAGAGCGAGAGCACCGGTCGCGGCGGTGATCAACGAGTGCTCGAAGAACTTGCTCCCCGGATCGGGGAGGGCGGAAAGTGTCCAGGGACCAAGCGGTTCGATCACCGTGGGGCGGAGACCGGCTCTTTCGAGGTCGTCGACGACGGCGCCGGCAATGGATGGGTCGGGGTAGGCGGCGCTGAACGTGCTGGTCTGCTCGTCATCCGGTTCTGCAGATTTGACGGTCGGAAAAGACAGGTTGAAGGACATGTTGGATCCTGGCTTAGAGGTTGTGATTACCCCTGATCCGACCCGTCGAAACCCCGACGGGCGGCCGCATGTCCCCGAACCCGGCTCAGACCACGATGGGCCCAAGCCCGACCCGGATGTTCATCTGACGGGGGGAACGCGCCGCGCAGCGTGACAGTCCCCTGGTCGATGTCGATGTTCACCGTAGCCATCGGTAGCTCCCACTCACTGGATTTGGGGCCGTGCCGCGAACCGATGTCTCCCCCCGGCCTGAGAGCGTCGATCGTATTGGCAATCTGTCGGGCGAGGCGATTGCGCCGTCTCTTGCCCTGCGCTGGATCGAAGAGATACGCAAATGCCGCCCCCATCGCCGCTCCACCAATGAGGCTCAGCCGCTTCACGATTGGTCGATGGCGTGGTCGATGGCGGGAGCACGGACGCGGCTTGCCTGGCATACGGCGTGGTCGCATCCGCAAAAGCCACCGGACATGGTTCCCACCTCGCAGCTCTCGCTGCAGAACCCGCCTTCTTCCATCACCAGGCAGGTGCACGACTCGTGTGCGCATTCCATCGAATACCTCCGGGTTGTCTGGTGTGAGGGTCTTTCCCCTCCGTGCCGCCCTCAAAACCGAAATAGGGGCTCAGGGCTTCCAGACCGAGCTGGCATCCAGGTCAGGGAACCCGGCCGGCTCGATAGTGGCCAGCGGGGTCATCGTCACGAAGTTCTTGGCGCACAATGCCGTGTCCGTGGCCGGGTCGGTGCCGGCCGAAGATGACCCCACTACGAATTGCAGCTTCCTGTACTCGACATCGGCATTGGCCACACGGAAATAGCCGAACTCGTCCAGGTCTGCCCAATGGATCCCGTTGACTTCCGAAAGCGGAACGCCAGGCACGTTCACGTTGAGCACATACGGGCTCCCGCTGCGGCCGAGGAGCCAGCGCGCCGCCGAGACTCCGACCTCTACCGCCGTGCTCCATTGCCATGGATCTGACTGGGCCAGGCTGATTGCGATGCCGCGACTGCGGAAAGTCCGGGCGGTGAGGGCCGCCCCCACCGTGCCCGAATGGATGATCGAGTGGCCGGTGTTCATGCCGGCGTTGATTCCGGACACCACCAGGTCGGGGAAACGCCCAAATGCACCGAGCGCCGCCGCCATCACGGCCAGGCCGGGTGGCCCGGCGATTGTGTACGCGGTGATTCCTCCCATGTCCACCGTGGTCATGTCGACGCCTTTCACCGGGTCGAATCCGCCGATACCCGTGCCACTGCCCGACATGTCGCTCGCCGGAGCGGCCACGACGACATCGAACTCGTCGGCCAGTCCGGCAGCGAGCAATCGGAGACCAGGGGAATCGATCCCGTCGTCGTTGGTGACGATGACTCTGGGGAGGTCGCTCATCGCGGGAGGGGGGCTAGAGCCTCGATCACGACCCGCTCGGCTAGACGAGGGATGAGGTCGTCGGACGCGCTGCCAAGCCCGTGGCGTGTCACGTTGGCCGCACCCGCACCCGAGCTGAGACGGAGCAATTCCTCGGCCCCGAGGCCGCGTCGGAGCCCGGCAGCCAGGCCCGCGGTCATGGAATCGCCGGCGCCGCGATAGTCCGCCGGCTCCAGGTCCGGACCGGTAACCCGGTAGGTGACGCCCTCGATCAGGGCCAGAGCCGGTCGCGGGCCCCGGGAGATCACCACGCTTTTGGCGCCCGACTCTCGAAGACGATGGAGCTGGTCCAGCGCCATGTCCTCGTCGTCCCCCTCGAGCCTCCCGTCCTCGATCAGATCCTCGTCGCTGATCTTGAGCAGATCGAGGTGACCGCCCTCAAGGAATGCCTCCAGCTCGTTGCCGTGGAGGTCTCCCACCACCGGTACATCAGCGGACGCCAGATCGTGACCGAGGCGCCGGTAAGTGTCGACGGGGACGATCTCCGATCGCTGGCCGGTGATCACCACGACCTCTGAGCTCAGAGCATGATCGAGGATCCTGCCGTATGCGTCGTCGAGCTCGTGTCGGCTCAGGCCGGGCGCCGGAGCCTCGGCGATGGAAGCACGGTCTCCCGATCTGCGATCCTGGACGATGGCGGGCGAGCTCTCTTGCACCTCGAACGGGCTCAGTTCGATGCCCCATTGGCTGATGAGGCTCCGCAGGACGCCACCGGACTCACCTCCGACTGGGCCGCACAAGAGCGGCTTCTCTTTGAGGTGCCGAAGCATTCGCGCCACCCAGAAGCCCTGACCCCCGGGATGGATGTGGATGTCGTCGGGTCCATTCTCCCGACCCGTCTCGATGGTCACTGTGAGGGTCAGGTGAGGCGCGAAGATGGCGATGGTGTGGTCCTGGTGAGCCATGTCGGCTCAGCCCTCCCCAGAGCCCTCGGGCCCGACCCGATTGAAGCTCCACTCACCCAGTCGCCACATGTCGTGGCCGCCGTGCTCTTCGAGAATCTTCGCGACCCGTGCGGCTTGCTCCTCGTCGTCTTCCACGTCTACCGACACCACCGATCGACCGCTCTCGAGGGCCTTGTCGAGCCGGTCCACGATGCGCACCTCATCGCCGAAGGCGAGCGCGACCTTCTTGGCAACGGCGGCCAGACCCTTTTCGTCCTCTTCGGTCAGATGTGCCCTTCCCTCGTCGCCATGGAGTAGCTCGGCCGTGAATTGCTCTTGGGCTAGAGCGGCGACAGCCGCCCTCCCTTCCTCGGCGTCATCGAGGATGGCCACGACTGTCCCGGTCAGGTCATGCATGAGCTTTTTACCTACCCCCCGGCTTGGCGGGGCAAACCGGCGATGGCTCAGCCGACGAGGAGGGGAATCTCGATTTCGTCAACGGCGAGACCACCGTGATAGGCGTGGAGACGCTTGTCGAACCCGGGTGGGAGGAGCACTTTGCCCTGCGGTGCCAGGAGCAGTGCCTCTCCCGCTCTGGCGCGGGCCGCCGGGCCGGGCTCGGGCCCGAGTAGTGCAAGCGGATCGCTGATCTCGGCTCCGGTCTGCTCGGCCAATAGGTCGACCAACGCTCCGCTACCCCAAACATGGACACCCCTCGGATCGCCCGAATACCTCAGCGATTCGAAGGCTTTGTCACGAATCAAGATCTTGTCCTCATCGGCGTAACCAATGAGGCCGTGGTCGGCAGTCCCGAGGATGGTGGCGTCGGGCGGCGCCCTCGAGACGATCTCCTCCCAGAGATTGGCCGCCAGCCGGAGAGCCTCGGCGAACTCGTCCGATTCGAGCCCGTGAACGTGTCCGGCGAAGTCGACCGGCCAGTAATAGGTGAAGATCAGACGGTTCGGCTCGGCGGCGAGTTGAACCGTCGCCTCTGCGAGGTCGTGGTCGTCCCAGGTCCGCTCGAAGCGGGCTCCCCGGTAGGTCAGCCGGGAGAGCGGGCTCCCCGCGAATGGCTCCGGCTGGACGGTGATCGGCTCGACACCGGCACGTCGAAGACGCTCCCAGAGGTTGGGCCCCGGGAGGAACGAGCCATAGTCGTGGTGGACCGGCTGACCGGCGACGTCCACCCACTTCAGCGTGTTGACGACGCTGCCAGTTTCCTCGAGCCAGCAGAGATGGGAGATCAGCCCGTGCTGAGACGGCGCCAGGCCGGTTGCAACGGTGGCCAGGGCGACGCTGGTGGTACTCGGGAAAGGAGCATGCAGGGTCGCCTTCAGCGATACGCGCAGAGATCGCGCCATTTCGTGGTCGAGTTGGGCGATACCGAGGCCATCGAACATGACGACGACATACGTGGCTCCGTCGGGTATCGACTCGCCGATCATCGGGTCGAGCCGGGGGGAAGGTGAGCTTCCGATCAACCTCGACTCGATCTCCGCGACGAGGTTCACCAGACCTCGGGAGTCATAGGAGGGCGGGTCCGCCATCGATGCAGGCTAGGGCCTGCCTGACCTTTTTTGCCCATACCAGTTGGAGTTTCCAAACTTCGACGTCAAACGACCCGTGCGTATACTCGCCCGCGGTGGTGTCCTTCGACCCTCACAGAGCATGAGCTCTTACTTTGAGAGCTATCTGACGGTCGGCGCTTTCGCCGTGCTGGGCGCCATCCTCGTGATGGTGATGCTTGGCGTGGCCGCCGTGCTCCGACCTACCAATCCCACCACCACCAAGCGCCTGACCTACGAGTGCGGGGTGGACCCCGTCGGCTCGGGGTGGAGCCAGAGCTACGTCCGCTATTACGTATACGGCCTCCTCTTTGTCATCTTCGACGTCGAGGCCGTATTCATCTTCCCGTGGGCGATCGTCCTCGAGCAGCTGGGGACATTCGGGCTGGTCGAGATGTTCATCTTCATCGACATTCTCATCCTGGGACTGGTCTACGCCGTCCGCAAGGGAGTGCTCCGGTGGGAGTAGTCCAGAAGTTCGGGGCCCCGAAGCCGGTGAGCTGGCTTCTCAACTGGTCCCGGAAATACTCCCTCTGGCTGTTCCAGTTCGGTCTGGCCTGTTGTGCCATCGAGCTGATGGCGGCATCGGGCCCACGCTACGACTTCATGCGATTCGGGATCATCCCGTTGCCGGCCTCACCGCGTCAGGCCGACCTCATGGTTGTGGCCGGCACCGTGACCGACAAGATGGCGCCGGCCATCCGCCGTCTCTACGACCAGATGCCCGATCCGAAATACGTCATCTCGATGGGCTCCTGCGCCAACTGCGGCGGCCCCTATTGGGACTCGTACTCGGTGACGAAGGGCGTCGATCAGGTGATACCGGTCGACGTCTACGTGCCGGGTTGCCCGCCACGCCCCGAGGCCCTCATGGACGGGATCGTCTTGCTTCAGAAGAAGATCCAGGGTGAGGACATCAAAGAGAAGTGGAGCCGGCGTGACCTCGAGCCCGTCTGACACCGAGACGGCCAACGAGGCCGTCGAAGCCCCGACGGTGCATCCACTCCAGGAGTACGCCGATCAGGTGGCAGAGGCAGTAGAGGGGACAGCCATCATCACTTTCGACACGGTGAAAGTCGAGGTGCCCGCGGATCGATGGGTTTCTGCCCTCACCACGGCGCGAGACGACCTCGGCCTCATCTTTTTCTCCTGGCTGTCCGCGGTCGACTGGGCGTCCGAGGTCGAGGTAGGCGACCCCTTCCCCGGTGAGGTCGAGGATCGCTTCGAGGTATTGGCCACTTTGAGTGATATCAGCGAGGGACGTCGGGTCACCTTCTCCACCACGCTATCCAAGGATTCGCCCTCCCTCGCCAGCCTCGTCGAGGTGTTCGCCGGGGCCAACTGGCACGAGCGTGAGGCGTACGAGATGTTCGGGATCGACTTCGAGGGGCATCCCAACCTTATCCACCTCTACCTCCCCGATGCGTTCCAGGGCAACCCGCTACGAAAGAGCTTCCCGCTGCTCAGCCGTGAGGTGAAGCCCTGGCCTGGGACGGTCGACGTCGAGGCAATGCCCGGCAGTGGCGACGAGGAAGAACCCGCCGATGGCCCGTCGGAAGAGAATCCGGAGGCCTGACATGGTGCTGGATCAGGATCTGGTGCGCCACCTCTCCGAGTCTTCGGTCTCCGTGGAACTGGAGACCGAGGAGATGACTCTCAACATCGGGCCCCAGCATCCATCTACCCATGGGGTGCTCCGGCTTGTCGCCCGGGTCGACGGCGAGCGCGCCTTCGATGTCCGGCCCGTGATCGGCTACATGCACCGCGGTTACGAAAAGCTGTCGGAGGTCAGGACGTACCCCCAGATCACCACCCTGGTCAACCGCATCGACTGGGTGTCCGGGTATGCCAACGAGGTCCCGTTCATCGTTGCCGCCGAGAAGCTGCTTGACATCGAGGTCCCGGAGAGGGCTCAGTTCATAAGGCTGATCCTCACCGAGATGGCTCGCATCTCCTCCCATCTCATCTTCATGGCCTCCTATCCCCTCGAGTTGGGCGCCGCCACGCCGCTCTTCTTCGCCCTCAGAGAGCGGGAGCGGGTGCTCGATCTCCTCGAGGGAGTGACCGGCGGCCGGTTCCACCCCAACTTCAACCGGATCGGCGGGGTGAAGCCCGCCTACGGGTCTGGCTCCAGCACTCGCAAGGTCATCCAGGACCTGCCTGCCGGGTTCCTGGCCGAGACGCGGGATGCGATGGACAAGGTCCTCGAGGCTGTCGACGAGCTGGAGGAACTGGTAGCGGACAACGAGATCATCCTGGCCCGCACCAAGGGGATCGGGATCCTCCCGCCTGAGGTGGCGGCCTCTTACGGGGTTTCGGGGCCAAATCTCCGCGCCTCCGGGGTGAAGTTCGACCTTCGCAAGGTCGAGGACTATCTGCCTTATCACCTCTTCGATTTCGAGATCCCGATTGGGGAGAGCGGGGACTGCTGGGACCGGTGGCACGTTCGTCTCCTAGAGATCCGGCAGTCGGTACGCATCGTGCAGCAAGCCATCGACGGCATCCCCTCCGGCCCCCTTCAGGCCAAGGTTCCCAAGGTGATCAAGGTCCCGCAAGGGGAGACATATGTGAGGGCGGAGAACCCGAAGGGGGAGATGGGTTACTACCTCGTCTCGAATGGCAATCAGGGGCCCTATCGGCTCAAGATCCGCTCGGCCAGCTTCTCCAACATCTCGATCCTCCCCTGGATCCTCGAAGGCGTGCTGGTCCCCGACATCATCGCCATCATGGGCTCCCTGGACTTCGTGTTGGGGGATGTCGACCGATGACCCAGTTCATTTCCGACCTCTTCTCCAACTTCTGGGTATCCCTCACCGGCAAGCTCTTGCTGGTTGCCCTCATGATCCCGCTGATCGGCATGGTCATCGGGTATGCCGAGATGAAGCTGTCGGCGAAGATGCAAGCCAGGGTCGGCCCCTACTTCGCCGGTGGCCGATGGGGTTGGGCCCAGCTCATCGCCGACGGAGTCAAGTTCTTCCAGAAGGAGGACCTGGTCCCGGATGAGGCCGACCGCCCCGTGTTCAAGATCGCCCCAGTTCTGGTGCTGGTAAGCACGGTCGCCGTACTGGTCATCATCCCGTTCGGGCCCGGGCTGATCTTCCGCGACCTCCAGGTCGGGATCTTCTACGCCCTCGCCATCTCCTCGCTGAGCACGGTCGGGGTCCTGATGGCGGGATGGTCGTCGGGCAACAAGTACTCCCTGATGGGCGGGCTCAGGGCGGCGGGTCAGCTCATCGCCTACGAGTTGCCGCTGGTGCTGGCCGTGATCGGCACGGTCATGCTGGCCGGGACCATGAGCATGAGCGGGATCGTCGAGGCCCAGATCTCGGCCGGGTACCCCTACGTGATCCTGCAGTTCATCGGCTTCGGGATCTTCATGATCGCCGCACTCGCCGAGTTGAGCCGGATCCCGTTCGATATGCCTATCGCGGAATCCGAGCTGGTGATGGGGTATCTCACCGAATACTCCGGGTTCCGGTTCCTCTTCTTCTTCCTGGCCGAGTTCGCCAACATGTTCTCCCTGTCGGCGATCGCGGTGACCCTCTTTCTCGGTGGTTACTGGCTGCCCGGGATACCCGAGGATGTGCTTGCCTACGCCGGGCCGGTGATCCTCCTCGGCAAGACCTTCCTCCTCGTGTTCACCATGATCTGGTTCCGCTGGACCTTCCCCCGCTTCCGCGAGGACCAGCTCCAGAACCTGGCCTGGAAGGTGCTGATTCCGTTGGCTCTGGCCAACATCATCCTCACCGGGGCATTCAAGGTGTATCTGTGACCACGAGCACCCCCACCAAGCGACGAGTGCTCCCGGGCATGGGGATGGTCAAAGGCCTATGGGTGACCATCTACACGATGTTCCGCACCATCTTCCGCCCCGGGAAGTACCTGGCCACCGTCAACTACCCCAAGGTCAAGGAGACCCCGGTGCCCCGGGCGCGGGGTGTCATCGCCCTCGACCAGGAGGCATGCACGGTGTGCATGCTCTGCGCCCGCAACTGCCCGGACTGGTGTATCTACATCGAGGGCCACAAGGAGGAGCAGGCGCCCTCCACCCCGGGTGGGCGGGTGAAGGTTCGGGCCACACTCGATCGGTTCGACATCGACTACGCCCTGTGCATGTACTGCGGGATCTGCGTCGAGGTCTGTCCCTTCGATGCCCTGTCTGGTCGCCCGAGTACGAGTACTCCGAGACACAGATGGGGGAGATGCTCCACGACATGGACCGGCTCCAGGACTGGCTCGAGACCGTGCCGCCCGACCCGGAGCTGGAAAAGTGAGCTCGCTTCGCTCCCTCGTACCACGTACTGAGCATCTGGTACCTGGACTCAAGATCCGGTCCAAGTACCAAGTACCAAGTACTGAGTACGGAGGAAAGCCATGAGCGTCAGCGAGTGGATTTCCTCCCCAATCAACTGGGTGTTCCTTGTCGTCGGATCCTTGACCTTGCTTTCAGCGCTGAAAGTGGTGACGGCCAAAAACGTGGTGCATGCTGCCCTGTTCCTCGTCGCGGCCCTCGGCGGCACTGCCGTCCTGTTCCTGATGTTGTCCGCCGAGTTCGTCGCTTGGGTGGTAGTCCTGGTCTACATCGGGGCGGTACTCGTCCTCTTCCTCTTCGGAATCATGATCACGCGAGCGCCCACCGGGAAAGACGTCGGGCTCGACTCGCCGAACAAGCTCTTGCCTGCCCTGCTCTCGGGCGCCACCTTCCTGCTCCTCGGCTGGGCGTCTCTGGACGGTTTCGGAAGCACCGAGATAGCGGACCTGGGCGAGGCAACCTCGACCGAGGTCCTCGGGCTCGCGCTGCTGGGTCGGTTCGTGATCCCCTTCGAGGTGGTCTCTTTCGTCCTCCTCGCCGCTTTGATCGGTGGGGTCACCATCGCCCGACGAGACCTGAGCCCTCTCGAGGAAGAACAGCGGGGAGCAGTCTGATGCTCCTGAATCAGTTCCTGATCCTGGCCGCGGCGATGTTCTCACTGGGCATCTACGGCTTGCTGGTGCGGCGCAACATCGTCCTGATCCTGCTCTCGGTCGAGCTGATGCTGGCCGCGGTCAACATCAACCTCATCGCCTTCGAAGCGGTGCTCAGGACATCCGAGGCCATCGGCCAGGTCTTCGCCGTGTTCGTGATCACCGTGGCCGCCGCCGAAGTGGGAATCGGCCTCGCCATCGTCTTGATGATCTTCCGCAACCGGAAGTCGGCCAATGTCGACGAGCTAGATCTGATGCGGTGGTAGGGATGACCTGGGTAGTAGCAACCGAGGCCGAGCACGCGGTCGAGGCAGGTGTCACCGGGGGGTTCTGGGTGGATACCGCGGGGATCATGCTGGTCCTCCCGCGGGTCGCCTTCCTGCTCATTCTCGCTGTCGGGAAGAGGATGAAGTATCACGGAGCCGAGATCGCCATCGGCGCCCTCGCCATCAACAGCCTCTGGGGAACTGTCCTGTTCGTGATGAACATGACCGAGGGCGTCCTCGCACAGAAGACCTTCGAGATCGCCCGGATCGGGAGCGATCTCGTGTTCGAGCTGGGATGGGCGGTCGACGGCCTGTCGATCATGATGTACTTCCTGGTCAACGTGGTCGGCCTGGTCGTGTTCATCTACGCGGTTGGATACATGAAGGACGACATAAGAGTCGATTGGTTCTTCGCAGCTTTCTCCCTCTTTGCCGGCTCGATGCTCATCCTGGTGGGCGCCCCCAACCTCATCCAGCTGATCATCGGGTGGGAGGGGGTGGGCCTGGCCTCGTACTTCCTCATCGGCTTCTACTGGGAGGACATGGCCAACGTGAACGCCGGCAACAAGGCGTTCATGGTCAACAAGGTCGCCGACATCGGGCTGATCCTGGGGGCGATCATCCTCGGCTTGGCCATTGGCACGTTTGATTTCTTCGACATGAGCACGGCTGCTTTCGACCATTCCGAGCCCCTGGGGGCCGTCGCGGTCGTCGGTGGGGCGCTCCTCTTCTTCGGAGCGATGGGAAAGAGCGCCCAATTCCCCCTTCACATCTGGTTGCCGGATGCGATGGCCGGGCCCACCCCCGTGTCGGCTCTGATGCACGCGGCCACAATGGTGACGGCCGGCGTCTACCTGATGGGACGCGTGTTCCCACTGTTCGAGTATCTCGCGTCAGACATCCGGCCCTGGATGGTGGCCATCGGGGCGATCACCCTCTTCGCCATCGGTCTGCTTGCTCTGGTCGCTGACGACATCAAGAAGGTTCTCGCCTACTCGACGGTGTCCCAGCTCGGATACATGATGACTGCGGTGGCAGCCGGCGGGTACACGGCCGGGCTCTTCCACCTCTTCACGCACGCCTTCTTCAAGGCACTCCTATTCCTCGGAGCAGGGGCAGTGATCCATGCCGTCCACTCCAACAACATGAGCGACATGGGTGGGTTGCGGAAGGCGATGCCGAGGACGTATTGGACCTTTGTCGTCGGATCCCTATCGCTGGCGGGAATCCTGCCTCTTGCCGGGTTCTGGTCCAAAGATGAGATCCTCGTCGCCCTCGGCAACGAGGGATACACCGCCGTCATGTGGATCGGAATCGCCGGTGCCTTCGTCACTGCCTTCTACATGACCCGTGCAGTGGCCCTCACCTTCCATGGTGAGTACAAAGGCCATGGCCATCCTCACGAGGCCCCGGCCATCATGACCCTGCCGTTGGTCGCTCTCGCCATCCCGTCGATTCTCTTCGGCTTCTTCAACGTCCCTGGCTGGGAGATCCCGGGCATCGGAAACTTCAGCCAGTGGCTGGCCGTGCGGGTCGTCCCGATGGGCGACGAGCACTCCGAGGCGATCGATCTGGTGCTGGCCGGGAGCGGCTTGTTCGCCGCATTGCTCGGCATCGCCCTGGGCTGGATGGTCTGGGGGAAGGACCGGGCTACCCAGGCGGAGCGCGACCGATTCGAGGTCCCCGCCCTCTATCCGCTCTTGCGGAACAAGTACTACGTGGATGACCTGGCCGACGGCATCACCGCGGGGACGATGGGCCCGGTGGCCCGGTTCGTCAACTGGGTCAACGACTACGTGATCGACTCGATCGTCAATGGTGCGGCATTCCTGACCAAGAGCCTCGGCTCGTTCGTCTACGGAGTGGTCGACCAGCGGGGGGTGGACGGAGTGGTCCATGGTTTGGGTGCCGGAGCAGATGGGGCCGGGTCGGCGCTGCGCAAGCTGCAGACGGGCCGGATCCAGCAATACGCGGCCGGTTTCGTCGGGGGTGCCCTGGCCCTGATCGTCCTGTTCGTTTTCGTGATATAGGAGAGCTGAGAGCAAATGGAACTGTTCGAAACCTGGGCCCTCACCCTCATCGTGTTCCTGCCGCTGGCCGGAGCGCTCCTAATCGGCATCATCCCGAAGACGAACGAGATGGCCTTGAAAGGGACGGGGTTGCTGGTCGCCGTGGCCGCGTTTGTCGTTTCCCTCGGGGTGATCGCACAGTTCGATTTCTCGGGACTCCCCTACAACACGTATCAATTCGAGGTGGACCTGCCCTGGATCGGGGCGATCAACGCCAACTATCACCTCGGTGTCGACGGGATCAGCCTGCCCCTCCTCGTCCTCTCCACCTTCGTGATGGTCCTGGCGGTCATATACAGCTGGAACCACTGGGAGGAGCCGCACAACCCCAAGGCTTTCTTGATCCTGATGCTGATCCTGGCCACCGGGCTAAACGGCACGTTTCTTGCCCTGGACCTGGTCCTCTTCTTCATCTTCTTCGAGGTGGTCCTGCTCCCGATGTACTTCATGATCGGTATCTGGGGTGATCGGTCCCCCCGGAAGATCCCCGGCTACGGGCGCGAGGTGCAGACCCGTCTGTATGCCGCGATCAAGTTCTTCCTGTTCACACTCTTCGGGTCGGCCTTCATGCTGTTGGGATTCCTCGCCCTCTACTTCCAGTCCGGTGAATCGGGTGAACGCACCTTCTCTATACCGCAGCTGACCGACCTGGGAGCGTCGGGGGCGTTCACCGGGCGGTTCGCCTTCCTGGTCTTCCTGGCCATGTTCCTCGGCTTCGCGGTCAAGGTGCCGATGTGGCCCCTCCACACCTGGCTGCCCGACGCTCACACCGCCGCGCCAACCGTCGGGTCGGTCCTCCTCGCCGCGATCATGCTGAAGCTCGGGTCATACGGCTTCATCAGGATCTCTCTGCCCATCCTTCCCGAGGAGGCCGCCAGCTGGGCCCCGGCCATCGCGATCCTGGCCGTGATCGGAATCATCTATGGCTCGCTCGCATGTCTCGCCCAGACCGACATGAAACGTCTGATCGCTTTCTCGTCGGTTGGTCACATGGGGTTTGTGATGCTCGGGATCGCCACCATGACCGATGTCGGCATCAACGCCGCGATCATCGGGATGGTGGCCCACGGCTTGATCACAGGGCTTCTCTTCTTCCTCGCAGGGTCGATGTCGCACCGCTACCACACCAGGGAGATGTCGCGTCTCGGGGGCAACATGAAGCTGATGCCGGTGATGGGCGGAATTCTCGCCTTCACCGCCATGGCGTCCCTCGGATTGCCCGGGCTGGCCGGGTTCTGGGGCGAGTTCATGTCCCTGATCGGGGCTTACAACCCCCTCGAAGGGCTCTCGCTCGGTGTGTTCCGCACCGCGATGGTGCTCGGCGCCATCGGCACCGTGTTGACCGCTGCCTACATGCTCTATCTCCTCCAGCAGGTGAACCTGGGCGAGCCCGGGGAGGAATGGCAGGGCCACGAGTTCCGTGATGTCGATCGCTTCGAGATGACCGCCTGGGTTCCGCTCATCGTGCTGATCGTGGTGATCGGCTTCTATCCGAAGGTGATCTTCAACGCCACTACCGACAGTGTCGTCTCGCTCGTCGACATGATCTTCAACTCGGAGACTGTGGCCTCGTTGGGATCTGGGGGCTGACGCTTGCCGTTCGAGATCGACTATTTCGCGCTTGCCCCCGAGTTGGTGGTGGTGGCCACCATGCTCGGGGTCTTCGCCCTCGACCTCATCCTGCCCCGCGCCCGAAAGTTCTGGATCGCGACCGTGGCAGTCGCCGGCACCGCCCTTGCCGCCGTGCCCCTCGTCATGCTCGCCGCGGACGGGACTGTCAGGTCGATGTTCGACGGCTCATATGTGGTCGACGAGTTCGCCGTGATCCTCAAGGGTCTGTTCATCGTCTCGGCCTACATCGTCCTTCTCATGTCCCATCACTACATCGAGTCATAGCGCTATTACCAGGGCGAGTACTACTTCCTCCTCCTGGCCTCGGTGCTCGGATCGCTCGTGATGGCATCGTCCCGGGACCTGATCATCCTCTTCATCGGGCTCGAGCTCACCACCGGCCCTCTCTATCTCCTCGCCGGGTGGAGAAAGGGCGATGCCAAGTCGAACGAGGCCTCGATGAAGTATTTCATCCTCGGAGTCCTCTCCACGGCGATCCTGCTCTACGGCATGTCGCTGCTGTTCGGGCTGACCGGTGAGGTCACCTTCGCCGGACTGGCCGAGGCCACTGCAGGTCTCGCCGACGAGCCGATCATGGTGGTAGCCCTATTCGCGCTCATCGTCGGCTTCGGGTTCAAGATCGCTGCCGTACCGTTTCACTTCTGGGCACCTGACACCTACGAAGGCGCGCCCACGCCGGTTACCGCCTACCTGTCGGTCAATTCCAAGGCCGCCGGCTTTGTCGCCTTTCTCCTGATCATGTATCAGGCCCTGCCCGACATCTCCGAGGTGTGGGCCCCGGCGCTGTGGATCCTGGCCGTGTTGTCGATGACGGTGGGCAACCTCGCCGCGCTCCGCCAGACCAACATC
>JBEVIF010000173.1:0-6374 GCA_040510795.1 Acidimicrobiia bacterium | reverse complement strand
CTGGCCGATGTGGCCGCGGCCTCACCCGTGCCGGTGGCGACCGGGGAGAATGTTTACTTCGGATGGGGCTTTCGGGAGATCTGCGACCGCCGCGCCGCCTCCTACCTGCAACCGGATGTCGGTCGATGCGGCGGGATCACCGAATTCGTCAAGATCGCCCATCTCGCTGACGCTTACAACCTCGCCCTGAGCAGCCATCTCTGGCATGAGCTCTCGATCAGCCTGGTCGGGGCCAGCCGGCGCGGGTTCATGGTCGAATATGCAGAGCTCATCCCACCCGATGCATTGACATTGCCCTTCGAAGTCGTCGACGGACGGATCCATGTGCCCGACGTCCCAGGGCACGGCGTGGAGCTCACCACGGATGCGCTGAGCCGGTTCGTGGTCGAGACGTAGCCATGCGAATCGAGAAGCTGGAGATCCATCCGATCACCATGACCCTGCGCAGCCCGATCCCCATGTCCAACGGAGTGATCGAGAGCACCGGGAACGTCCTCGTGAAGCTGGTCACCGACGACGGCACGACCGGATGGGGTGAGGGAGTGGAGGCGCCGTCGCTGACCTACCAGCGTCAAGCCGACATCGTGTCAGACCTCGAGATGCTCGCCCCACTGGTCGTCGGGATCGACCCGATGCGGCGAAACGAAGTCTGGGGTCGATTGACCCAAGCCCATCCGTCGGCGGCGACCGCCATCGGCGCCATCGATATCGCCCTTCACGACCTCGGGGGCAAGGTGCTCGGCGTCCCCGCCTCCCAACTTCTCGGCGGTGCAGTCCGAGACAGTATTCCTGCGCTGACCCTCGTCGGTAGTGGAGACCCGTCGAACGACGCCGAGAAGCTGGCGTCTCTTCATGAACAGGGATTCCATTGGTTCAAGATCAAGCTGGGGATGGCCGCCCCTGAGGCCGAGTTGGCCACCCTGGCCAAAGCTGCCGAACTGGTTGGGGAGGAGGGTGTCGTCTGCGGCGACGTCAACGAAGCGTGGATTGAAGATGAAGCGAGATCATTTCTGGATCAGGTCGACCCGGACCGCGTCCGCTTCATCGAACAGCCGGTGCCCCGCTCGGACAGGGATGCCATGATCCGGCTGGCGGAATCGGTACCCGTAAAGCTCTGCGCCGACGAAAGCGCGGGGAGCCTGCAGGCCGTGGTGGGTTTCGCCGGCACTCCCGTGGGCGGGGTGAGTCTCAAGCTGATCAAACACGGCGGGATGACCGGGGTGATGAGGGGCGCGGCTATCTGCTCGGCCGGTGGGCTCGGGATCAACCTCGCCGGCAAGGTGATCGAGTCAAGTGTGTCGGCGGCGGCGAACCTCCACTGTGCCGCGGCGATGGACGCTGTCGATTTCGGGTGCAGCCCGGCCAATCAAGGTGTCGTGCAGGACGTCACCGAATCCCCCGTCATCGTCACCAACGGCTATTTCGATATCCCCACTGCCCCTGGCCTCGGCATCGAGGTCGACGAGGGGATGGTGCGCCGCCTCTAGCGCGACACCACCCCATGGGACCGCAGACGTGCCCCAACCGCAGCACGAGTCAGATCGCCGACCGAGCTGGCGGCATCGGCTGCCTCGTCGGGATCGGGGAAGAACCCGAAACAGCCGGATCCGGAGCCGGTCATGAGCACTGGTCCTCCCCACCGAGCTCGGAGATCTGCCATGAAATCGGCCAGGGACGGTTCCAGATCGAAGGCGGCTGGAGTGAGATCGTTTCGGACGGGGATCCCATCACGTAAAGCTGGCGGGAGAAGTCGGGGCACCATCGTCTCACCGACCGGGCCCTCCATGCTGTCCCATCGCTGGTAGACCTCGGCGCTGGACATCTCGACCGGGGGCACCGCCACCGCCACGGCGAATCCAGTCAATGGCTGTAGAGACTCGACCTGATCACCGATCCCGGTCATCAGCAGCGTGCCACCGGTGAGAAACAGGGGGACATCGGCACCGATCGTGGGTGCGACCTCCTCCGCCACGGAACGCGGGACCTTTCCAATATCGGCAGCGGCCAGCAGTGTGGCGGCGGCATTGGAGCTCCCCCCGCCGAGCCCGGCTCCCATCGGGACCTGCTTGTCGAGCCGGACGTCGAGTGGTGGGACGAAGCTCCTCCCCCTCATCGCCTGCAAGGATCGACTCACGAGGTTGTCCTCCGGATCCAGATCGGCGCCTTCGATGACGAGATTGTCTTCCTCGGACTCCTCGACCTGGAGGAGATCGAGCCAGTCGATTGTCTGGACCAGCGACTGGAGGGGATGCATCCCGTCCGCCCGTGACGTCTCGACGAGGAGGGCCAGATTGAGCTTGGCGGGCGACTCGTAGACGGTCACGCTCGAGCCAGCGCCAGGTAGTCGGCCGGTGAGAGGTCCTCGGCCCGGGAGGTCGGGTCGATCCCGCTTCGCCTGAGGATGGCCACCGGGTCCTCGAACACACCCGCGAGCGCTCCGCGAAGCATCTTCCGTCTCTGGTTGAATCCGGCCGCCGCGATCTCGATCGCCCGCTCGGCACCGTCTGGCGCCGGAACCCGATCAAGGACCACGACCGCTGACTCCACCCGTGGCGGAGGGTAGAACACCTGGGCCGGAACCGCGAAGGCCAGCCTGCCGACGGCATGGATCCCGGTCACAACAGAGGGCAGGCCGTACTGCTTGCTCCCTGGCCCGGACACGAGACGCTCGGCCACCTCCCTCTGCACCATCACAACAAAGCGCTCGATCTGGGGGACACGACGCAGGGCATCGAGGACCAATGGCGTCCCCACGTTGTACGGGAGATTGGCAACCATCACCCAGCGACCACCGTTCAATTCCTCAGCGAGGTCGGCATCGGTTATGTCGAGAAAGCGAAGCTCGACGGAGAGATCGCGGGTGACCTCGTCCAACACGGGAAGAAGCCCGGCATCGATCTCGTAGGCGACGACGTGGGCGCCCGTGGCAGCCAGAGCCCTGGTCAGAGTCCCCGTTCCGGCGCCGATCTCCACGACCTGCTCCCTGGAAGACACTCCGGCGACGGCCACGATCTTCCGGGTGATGTTGGCATCGGCGAGGAAGTGCTGGCCCAGCCGCCGCGAGGGCGACAGACCGTGACGCGAGAGCAGGCCGGCGATCTCGGATCTGGTCTGGGCAGTCACCGACCGAAGACTCTGGCCGCGTTGGCGGTGGTCACTCGCGCCACCTCTTCGACCTGCATTCCCCAAACCCCGGCCAGTGCGGCGCCCACCAGCGCCACCCAGGCCGGCTCGTTGGGTTGGCCACGGTGTGGCGGTGGCGCCAGATACGGGGTGTCGGTCTCCACGAGCGCCCTCTCGGGCGGGACCTGAGCCGCCCCCAGCCTCACCGTCTCTCCTTTCTCGAAGGCAACGGGACCGGCGAATGAGAACATCACGCCCAGGTCGAGATAACGACGTGTCCACTTGGGACCACCTGTCCAGCAGTGCATGACCGCCTGCTCCCCCAACCCGGTTTCCTCGAGGATCTCGATCACGTTGGCGAAAGCATCGCGGCAGTGCACCACGATCGGTTTTCCCAGATCCACGGCCAGCCGGGCTTGATGACGAAAAGTCCTGGCCTGGTCGGCCCGAGACGATAGGTCCCGGTAGAAGTCGAGACCGGTTTCCCCGATGGCTGCCGCAGTCGAGGCAATCTCGCTCAAACCGTCCGCTTGATCACGCCAGTTCGCCGCATCGTGTGGATGGAGCCCTGCGGTCGCCAGCACCCGATCGGGATGCTCTGAAGCCAGACGGGCCGCCCGCTTGGAGCTCTCCAGATCGACACCAGGAACCACGACCCAGTCGACCTCGGTGGCCCGCTCCAAGAGCAGCACCGGGTCGCGTTCGTCGAGCTGGAGGTGACAGTGGGTGTCGACCCATTGCATGCCGGGACGGTACCCGGGCACCGGTGTGAACCCCCCGGGTAGGCTCGCCTTGGAGGCTGAGGTGGATATGGAAACTGGTATCGCCCGAAAGATCGACGACCTGGGTCGGATCGTGATCCCGGCCGAGACGAGAAGGCTGTTCAACATCAGAGAAGGGGACCACCTCTTCATCGCGGTCGAAGGCGGATCGATCGTGTTGCGCAAGCTCACCGATACCTGCACTTTCTGTGGGTCGGAGACGAAAGTCACCCAGTTCAAGGAAAAGGGGATCTGCGCAACCTGCCGCGCTCAGCTCCGTTGATCACCGATCAAGACTTCATAGATCTCACGACGCGAGACACCGGTCTCCGTCGCGACCCGTCTGGCAGCTTCCGACGGAGCCGCGCCGCCTTCGACGAGGCCCCGGGCCTCCACCAACGCCGCATCGAAGGAGGGCGCCTCGAGCGGACCGGGTGCGATCACTACGGTCACCTCACCCTTCACGTCTCGGTCCGACCACTCCTCGATGGCCTGCGCGACCGGGCCGGACCAAACCTCCTCATGGAGCTTGGTCATCTCCCGCGTGATCACGATCTCCCGTTCGGGGTCGGTAGTCGCAGCGATGGACTCCAGGTCCGCCACGAGTCGATGAGGGCTGACAAACAGGATCACAGGCCGGTCCTCGCCACCGATCCGACTCAGACGCTCTGACCGCTCTTTGCCCTTTCGTGGGAGAAAGCCCTCGAACACAAAACGGTCGCCCCCGAAACCCGCCAAAGCCACCGCGGCAACTACAGCGGAAGGCCCGGGCACCACTGTCACCTGATGTCCTGCTTGCCGTGCCAATCGGATCACATCGGAACCCGGATCGGACACAGTCGGCATTCCGGCATCCGTGACCATCGCCACCGCGAGCCCCTGATCGAGAGAAGCGAGCAGGTCCGCTGTCCTGCTCTTCTCGTTGCCCACGAACAGAGACCTCATCGACGGGCTCGCCCCGACGTGTCGGAGCAGGGTGGCGGTGCGTCTGGTGTCCTCGGCGTAGACCACATCCGCCGTCTGGAGGACCTCACGGAGACGATCAGAGACGTCGCCGAGATTTCCGATCGGGGTTCCACAAACGTATAGCCGGCCGCCGTCAGCCATCGGTGATCTCGATCCGGTCCCCCACCTCTGGGAGCGGGCTACCCGCCGGAAGCTCGACGATCATCCGAGCCGAAGGGATGATCGTGACACGATTGGGCGGCAGGGTCATGGTGGCCATCACCCTCATCCCGGCGTCGACCCCGACCAGATCAAGTGGCCGGCGCCGGCCGAAGCTGTGGACGCTGGTCACCGGCAACACCACGGCCGAGCCCGCCGGCACACACCAAACACCGAGCAGTCGATCGGCGAAAGTTCGGGCCATATAGGCGGTCGTGGCCCATTCGGGGGCGGAAAGCGCGACCCTCTGCACCGGGACGACGCTACGTGATCGTCGGGGTTGGAGTAAGGCCTAACCGCTGACCGAGGCCAGGATCGACTCCCCCACCTGGGGCTGGTCGGCGGCGATGAAAGCCAGCCGGCCGTCATCGAGGACCTCGACCCACGCGTAGTCCTCCTCCGCCACTGCCGTGAGGGCGTAGTCGAGCAAGGCTGCCCTCAGCTCTTCTGTGTCGCGATCCGTGTCACCTTCGAAGAGGATGAGCAAGGCTGCGTTCTGGCCATCGAACCACTGTGCGTAGTAGTCGCCTCCCCATCCATCGGCGGCGTCGACACCTACTTCCTCACCGAGGATCTGATCGATCATGATCCTGAACCCGAACTCGCCCCACACCGACTCACGCTCGAGCTCGTAACCCGGAACCGACGGCGCCGTCGCCTCGAGTGACTTGGGGAGATCTCTCTCATAGTCACTCGGCGTGATGATCTGCTCAGTCGATCCGGGAAGGCCCGGCATCTCGGCATAGGCGCCGTTCACAGTCGTCCACTGGTCCTGGAGATAGTTGGCCTGCACCCAGGCCAGACCCGAGTCGTAGGGGAAGATCAATGAGTCCTGGATGAATTGCGGAGCGGAGTCGAGCGCGGCAGTGTCCACATCCAGCGCCTCGGAGAAGAACTCGCCAAGCTCTTCCTGGGTGAGAGTCTGCAGATAGAGAAGCTCGGCCATGCTCGCATCACCCTCGATGAGGGCCTGATAGGCCGAGGCCTCGTCAAGACGGTCCTCGTCGAGCATCGCCGTGTAGCTGGTGTGGAAATCGAGTTGATCATCGGTCAACGCGTGAGTGAGCTCGTGGATCATGGTCCCCCGCTGGACGACGCTGAACCCCTCCTCCCGCATCGGGACCACAAGCTCACCGGTTTCCCCGTCGTAATACCCGGCGACCTGCTCTCCATAGAGCTCGGTGAGGAGAGACTGGAGATTGACCTCGGCGTCGAGCAGGCCGAGGAGCTTGTACAGGGCTTCGTCGGCCGGGAAGTCTTCGGATTCGTCCTCGATCTGTGTGCGAACCCGGTCCTCGAGCTCCGCCTCGGAGACGATCACAATGG
>JBEVIF010000172.1:0-6556 GCA_040510795.1 Acidimicrobiia bacterium | reverse complement strand
GAAGATGGCCCATCGGGTTTCGCTTCCTTCCGGACGAAGGCGCACTGGGACGAGGGCCACGGATCGGGGAAAGTGATCATCCAGGATCTCTTCGCGGCCACACCCGAGGCTTGGGCGGGGATCTGGTCGATGGTGGCCAATCAGGACCTAGTCGCCAGGGTCGAGTCCGGGCTCAGACCATCCTGGGACCCGATATTCGATCTGCTGGCCGGAACAAGGAGGGCCCTGACGTTTCGATACGACGCCCTCTGGGTGCGCCTGATGGATGTGCCCGCCGCCCTCACGGCTCGCTCCTATTCGGCAGCGGTCGACGTCGTGATCGGAGTCGAGGACCCGCTGGGCGATCTGACTGGCTCTTACCTGCTCCAAGCCGACCGTGCCGGTGCCGAGTGCGCACCGACTACCCGAGAGCCGTCGGTGGTGCTCGATCTCGAGGATCTGAGCGCCGCCTATATGGGACGCCCGCGATTTCGACGATGGGCCCGTGCCGGCCGTCTCAGTGGAGCTCCTGAAGCCCTCACCGCGATGGACGCCGCCTTTGCGTGGGACCCAGAGCCCTGGTGCCCGGAGCTCTTCTAGCGCAGCACGAGGGCCCGTCTGCCGACGGACCCTCGGCCTACGTACTACGCGGAACGTAGGACGTAAGACGGGAGATGAGGCCCGAAGGCCTCATCTCAGATGTCGTAGTAGAGGTGGAACTCGTAGGGGTGGGGGCGCAGACGCACCGGGTCGACCTCGTGCTCGATCTTGTAGTCGATCCAGGCCTCGATCAGCTCTTGGGAGAACACCCCACCTTGGAGCAGGAACTCATGGTCCGCCCTCAAGGCTTCGAGAGCCTCCGTCAGACTCCCCGGCACCGACGGCAGCCCGGCCAATTCCGCAGGGGGCAGGTCGTAGATGTCCTTGTCCACCGGCTCGTGAGGCTCGATCCGGTTCTGCACGCCGTCGAGACCGGCCATGAGCATGGCCGAGAAGGCCAGGTACGGGTTGCAGGACGGGTCCGGACAGCGGAACTCGAGCCGCTTGGCCCCGGGAGCCTGTGAGTACTGGGGGATGCGGATTGCCGCCGACCGGTTGCGGCTCGAATAGACCAGGTTCACCGGCGCCTCGTAACCGGGCACCAGGCGGTGATAGGAGTTCGTGGTCGGAGCGGCAAAAGCGAGGATCGCAGCCGCGTGCTTCAGCAACCCGCCGATGTACCAGCGCGCCATGTCGGACAGACCGGCGTACCCCGCTTCGTCGAAGAAAAGTGGCTCGCCGTCTTTCCAGAGCGACTGGTGGGTGTGCATGCCTGACCCGTTGTCCTCGAAGATCGGCTTGGGCATGAAGGTGACCGACTTGCCGTACTCCCATGCCGTGTTCTTCACGATGTACTTGTACAGGGTGACGTTGTCGGCCGTCCGAAGCAGCGTGTCGTAGCGCATGTCGATCTCTGCCTGACCGGCGGTGCCCACCTCGTGGTGCTGCACCTCGATCTCGATGCCCGCCGCCTCGAGGTTGGCCGTCATCTCCGACCGGAGATCCTGGAAATGGTCGGTCGGGGGCACCGGGAAGTAGCCCTCCTTGTACCTGGGCTTGTAACCGAGGTTGCCCCCCTCTTCGAACTCTCCCGAGTTCCAGGCACCCTCCACCGAGTCGACGAAGTAGTAGCCGGAGAACTGGTTCTGACCGAAGCGGACATCGTCGAAGATGTAGAACTCGGCCTCGGGGCCCCAGTAGGAGGTATCGGCGAGACCGGTACTGATCAGGTACTCCTCCGCCTTCCTGGCCACATACCTCGGGTCCCGGTCATACGGCGTGCCTGTGATCGGGTCGTTGACGAAGCAATAGATGATGAGGGTCTTCCGGGCTCGGAACGGGTCGTCGATGGCGGTGTCCGGGTCAGGGATCAGGATCATGTCTGATTCCTGGATCTGCTGGAAGCCCCTGATGGACGAGCCGTCGAAACCGAATCCGGCCTCGAAGGAATCCTCGGTCAACTGCTTGACCGGGACGGTGAAGTGCTGGACCTGGCCGGGCAGGTCACAGAAGCGAAGGTCGACGAACTCGTACCCCTCGTCGGCGACGAGGGACAAGACGTCGGCAGCCGTCTTGCTCACGGTGCTCCTTTCGGTTGGGTTGCCAAAGCGTGAACGTGGAGTTTTTAGCCCGTTCCCCGTTTCCATGCCGTTGCTGCATCGTGAACGCTGTGTTTCGATGTTTCCCTCCCTGAGAAGGCAAGGGATGTTGGGGATGGTGGCCGCGAAGGACCGGAGGGTCCCCTTCGCTACAGCCAGTCGTTGTGCCTGAAGATGTAGTAGAGGCCGCCCGACACCCCGATGATCAGCAGGGTCGCCCAGATCACGCCGGAGACATCGCCAGAGCCGGGATAGGGGACATTCATGCCGTAGAAGCCAGTTATCAAAGCCGGTACCGCGATGATCGCCGCCCAGCCCGACACCTTCTTCACGATCAGGTTCTGTCTGTAGTCACGAAGGCTGAAGTTGGTCTCGACGATGGCGGTGACCAGGTCTCGCAGCGAGTCGGCGGATTCGTTCACCCGCAGGATGTGGTCATAGACGTCCTGAAAGTAGGGGTAGAGCCCTTCCGGGACGATGTCCTGTTCGTGACGCATCAACGTGCTCACCGTCTCCCGCATCGGCACAACCCGACGGTGGAAGGCAACCATCACCTGGCGCATCTCGAACCAGTGCCGCTGTCGGGAAGGCTCCAGCGGCTTCTCGGCAAAGATCAGATCGCTTACGCGGTCATAGAAGTCATCGAGTTCCGAGAGCACGGTGAAATAGTCGTCGACGATGACGTCGAGCAATCCGTAGAGGAGGAAGCCGACGCCATGTTCCATCAAGGCGGGCGAGCGATCCCATCGGGCGATCACGCGGTCCATCGGGACACCGTCGTTCTGGCGAACCGTTATCAGCCAGCGGTTGTTGAAGAACGCATTGACTTCGGTTTCGTCCAGACGAGCTGCTTCCAGGTCGACGGCGACGTGGTATGTGGTCAAGAACAGGTGCGTCGGATACCGGTCGAGCTTGGGGCGCTGTTTCCGCCCCACCGCATCTTCGACCGCCAGCTCGTGCAGGCCGAGTTCCTCGGCCAGGTCGAGGAGCTCCTGCGTCGAAGGACCGACCAGGTCGACCCAGACGATCGTGTCGGGCTCCTCGAGGAAATCCGAGACGCCGGCTACCGCGAAATCCTCCTCCAGCAACACGCCGGCCCGATATACCCTGGTCATTGCCTTGCTCATTGCGGCGTCAGACTACGGCTCGCCACCGCGGCGTGACCGCCAACCGCAGCCGCGTCCTGACTACCGTCGCTCCACGTCATGCCAGCGACCGTTGTCTTGGGCGCGCAGTGGGGTGACGAGGGGAAGGGCCGGGTCGTGGACTTCTTCGCCGAGTCAGCCGACTTCGTGGTCCGCTACCAGGGGGGAAACAACGCCGGGCACACCATCGTCGTGGGTGAGCAGCGTCTCGCCCTCTCGATGATCCCCTCGGGGATCCTCTACCCGGACTGCATCCCCGTCATCGCGTCGGGCACGGTCATCGATCCACGGGTCTTGATCGCCGAGATGGACATGGCCGCCGAGAAGAACCTCGACCCATCACGTGTGAGGGTGTCCTCGAACGCACACGTGATCATGCCCTACCACCGCAAGCTCGACGCGGCCATCGAGCGCTATCTGGGCAAGAACCAGATCGGGACGACCAAGAAGGGCATCGGCCCCGCCTATACCGACAAATATGCCCGCTTCGGGATCCGGGTCCAGGACCTGTTCGATCCCAAGATCTTCAGGGAGAAGGTCGAGGCTGCCCTGGTGGAGAAGAACAAGATCCTGCCCAGGGTCTACAACACGCTTCCCATGGACCCCGAGGTGATCATCGAGGAGTACGCCGGGTACGCCGAGCGCCTTCAGCCCCATGTCACCGACACGTCCCTGCTGCTCTGGGAGGGCCTCGAGGCCGGCAAGCAAGTTCTCTTCGAGGGCGCCCAGGGAACACTGCTCGATATCGACCACGGCACGTATCCCTTTGTCACCTCCTCCAATCCCACCGCCGGAGGCGCCTCGGTCGGGTCGGGAATCGGCCCCAAGGCGATCGACGAGATCATCGGAGTGGCCAAGGCCTACATCTCGCGGGTCGGCACCGGCCCGTTCCCGACCGAGCTGCAGGACGAGATTGGCGACCGGATGATCGAGCTCGGTGGTGAGTACGGCACTGTCACCGGGCGTCGGAGGAGATGCGGTTGGCTCGACCTGGTCGCCCTGAAGTACGCCTGTCGGGTCAACAGCTTCACGAGTCTGTTCTTGACCAAGATGGACATTCTGTCCGCCTTCGACACCATCAAAGTGGCGACGGCCTACTCGAGTCAGGGCGAGAGGCACGAGCATTTCCCGGCCCAGCAGAGCGTCCTCTATCACTGCGAGCCTGAGTACGACGAGCTTCCCGGTTGGCACGAGGACATCACCGGCGTGCGCTCATTCGCCGACCTGCCTTCCGAGGCTCGGGCTTACATCGAGTACATCCAGGAGGCGGCCGGGGTGCCCGTGGGCTGGGTATCGGTCGGACCCGAGCGCAGCCAGCTCATCGAGATCTCATGAGAGTCCTCTTGGTCGGAAGTGGAGGTCGCGAGCATGCCCTGGGCTGGAAGCTGGCGTCGTCACCCCGGGTGGACGACCTCATCTCCCTTCCGGGCAACCCGGGTCTCAGCCGGCTCGGAGCCGTCGTGGACGGGATTTCGGTAACCGACGTAGGGGCCATTGCGGCGATGGCCCGGGTCCAGGCGGTGGATCTGGTCGTGGTGGGCCCAGAAGCGCCTCTCGCTGCCGGCGTCGTCGATGCCATGGCCACCCTCGGCATCCCGGTCTTCGGGCCGACTCGGGCCGCGGCCCGCCTGGAGTCGTCGAAGACGTTCGCCAAGGAGGTCATGACCCGAGCCGGTGTGGCAACCGCAGCTTCGGAGTCCTTCAACGATCCCGAGACGGCCCGCGACTATCTCTCCCGTCGTGATGGCCCTTTCGTCGTCAAGGCCGATGGCCTCGCTGCCGGCAAGGGTGTCCTGGTGACCGAGAACAGGGACGAAGCAACGAGGTGGTCGGAACGGTGGCTGGCCGAAGGCCGGGTCGTGGTGGAGGACTTCCTCGACGGGCACGAGGTGAGCGTGTTCGCCGTCTGCACCGGCGGAGACGCGGTGCCGCTGGCCCCGGCGCGTGACTACAAGCGACTCCACGATGGAGACAAGGGACCGAACACGGGCGGGATGGGCAGCTATTCACCGGTCGCCGACCTACCGGCAGGTCTCACCGACGACGCGATGCGCGACGTCGTCGAGCCGACCCTCCGGCAGATGGATGAGGAGGGGAGCCCCTTCCGGGGTTTCCTCTACGTAGGCCTGGTCCTCACCTCCGAGGGCCCAAAGGTGCTCGAGTTCAACGTTCGACTCGGCGACCCCGAAGCTCAGGCCATCCTGCCCCGCATGACCTCCGACCTGGTCGACCTACTCGAAGGGACGGCACCCGAGTGGTCCACGGATGCGGCAGTGAACGTCGTGCTGGCCGCCGAGGGGTATCCGGAGTCACCGGTCAAAGGGGCATCCATTCGAGGCCTCGACGCGGTTCCCGACGACGTCTTGGTATTCCACGCCGGGACCAGGTCGGAGGGGAAAAAGCTGCTGGTCGATGGAGGCCGGGTGCTGAATGTGGTCGGGCTCGGCTCGTCGGTGAGCGAGGCCAGGGCGAAGACTTATGAGGCTGTCCAGGCGTTGAGCTTTTCCGGCATGCAGTTCCGGACCGACATCGCCGCTCAGTCGTAGAGATGGCGGAACATGAGGGCGATGCGGGGTGGGGCGGACGCACTCTTTGGAACGGTGTGCTCCCACAGTCGCTGACAAGCGCCACCCATCACCACCAGGTCTCCCCTGCCCAGGTCCAAACCCATTGATCCTCCCCCACCGCGGGGTCTGATCAGGAATCTCCTCGGGCCTCCCAGGGAAACCGTGGCAACGATGGAATGGGGCAGGTCCCGGGCGATGCGGTCGCCGTGCCAGGCCACCGAATCGATGCCGGCCCGGTACCAGCCGGCACTCACCTGATCCATCGTGATCTGGTATCGCTCCGAGAGCAGCTCGATCAGCTCGGGTATGACCGGATGTGCGTCGGGATCGACGGTCCCGACGAGGCGCGGTGTCTTGACCATCCGGTCGTACATGCGAACCTCGGGTTGACGCCACTGCACCGTCTCGGTCAGGACGTCGTACAACCGGGCGTCGCCGATCAAGAAGCCCTGTGCGTAGTCGAGCCAGGACTCAGGGTCTAGATCGAAACGCTCCAGACCGACGAAACCCGTGTCTGGAACCGGCTCGCTCTCCCCGAAAAGAGTTGGTTGGAGTGGTTCCATGGCGAACATGTGTTCGATGATAGCGAGGTTGTGGATAAGCGTGAGAAGACCAACCTGAGGTTCCAGGTGACGTATGAGATACGTGCATCATCAGTTTCGCCGTTGCGGTCCCTCTCGCTAGCGTCGCGCAATGATGAGTCTCAAAGTCGCAATCGTCATTGGCT
>JBEVIF010000171.1:0-3460 GCA_040510795.1 Acidimicrobiia bacterium | reverse complement strand
CGCTCGCTGACGACCTTGATGTCAATGCAGGCGCTGAGCGCGAGCGTCGCCCATGTGTGGCGGAGGCCGCGAAGGTTGACCACGGGTTCTTGCGTTCGGGGTGGTCGCGGTTGAACGCTTCCTGTTTGCGGTCGAACTCCCGGGAGAACCACTCGGGGTGGTGGGGTCGGCCGTCGAACTGGCAGAACACGTAGCCCTCGTCGTGGTAACCGGGCCCGAGGCGGAGCTTTGCCTCGACCTGTTGGAGTCGGACACGCTTGAGCATCGCAATCGTGCCGGCGTCGAGACGGATGAGGTGTGCCTCCTTCGTCTTCGGGAGCTCCTTCACGACTACCCGGTGGTCGAGCGCGGTCTTTGGCGGGAGATGACAGCCGTCGCCTCGTCGAGGTCGATGCTTGGGGCGCCAGGCGAGATCTTGGACACCGAGCCACCTCTGATTGTTGGGGTCCAGCGAGGCCTGGTGGTAATCCCCCGCAAGCCTGAAACGGCTGCGCCTGCGGGTCCGTCCTAAGGTCTCCCCGGTCCGATCCAAGATCGTATGGGAATCCGTGCATGAGCCGGCATCTGAGGTAGGCCCTTTACGAATGCGGGCAGCGGTGTTTCACGGGAGAGGTGACATCCGAATCGAGGATGTAGCCCGCCCCGTGGTCGCCGAGGGCGAACTCCTGATCCAGGTCCGTGCGGTGGGGATCTGCGGAACCGATGCCCATGAGTTCTCCCACGGTCCGGCGATGTTCCCCATCGAGCGGCGCCACCCTGAAACCGGTCACCTCGGCCCGATGATTCCGGGCCACGAGCTAGCCGGCGTGGTGGTGGAGCTGGGCGAGGAGGTGGATGGGTTTTCGGTAGGAGATCTGGTGGTGAGTGGTGCCGGTATCTCCTGCGGTGTGTGCCACTGGTGCCAGCGAGGGCTGACCAACTTGTGCCAGTCCTATGCGACGGTGGGCCTGCAGAGGAACGGCGGTCTGGCCGAGTTCTGCTCGGTGCCTGCTTCGATCTGTGTCAGGGCCGAGCCTTACGGCCTGGACGGTGACACCGCCGCCCTAGGGCAGCCCATGGCGGTCGCCGTGCATGCGATGCGTCGTGGCCGTCTCCAGAGCGGTGAGGTGGCCGTCGTCATCGGTGTCGGAGGGATAGGGATGTTTCTGGCCTACGCGACCTATGAGTTGGGTGCCACCGTGGTCGTGGCTGACCTGGATGAGGAAAGGTTGTCGATCGCCGGGTCGATGGGTGCTGCGATGACGGTGAACCCACGGCAACAGGGGCTGGCCGACGCATTGGCCAACCACGGGGCGGTCCCCACGGTGATCTACGAGGTGTCGGGGTCGGGGTCCGGACTGCGAACCGCCCTCGATGTCGCCACCCGAGGTAGTCGAATCGTGGCGGTCGGGCTTCAAGGGCAACCCGCAGAATTGGAGGCTCGAGATCTGTCACTTCGAGAGCTCGAGCTCATCGGCACCAACGCCCATGTCTGCTCGACCGACCTCCCAGAGGCCCTCCGGGTCCTCGCCCGTCGAAGCGAGCCGTGGTCTGATGTGGCTCCAACCGCTCTCTCATTGGATGTACTGGTTAGCGAGGGGATCGAACCGCTGATCGCTGGTCATTCGAAACGGATAAAGACCCTGGTGGATCCAAGCGTCTCGGTGTCGAGGTCGACACGAATGATCGTTCCTGACACCCGTTAGCGGTCTCAATCCGGCCACTCCCCGGATTCCGCGGCAGCGAAGACCTGCAGCGTCGTCTCCCGGGCGAGGCGAACCGCTTCCTCGAGCGGTCGGGCACGTTGCTCGTTGGAGATGATCTCCACCCCCCACGGGCCGTCGAAGCCGGCGGCACGCATGGCCCGTACCAGGGAGGGTAGATCCCACGTTCCCTGACCACATAGCCGGCGATTGTTGATCGTGTCTTCGAAAAGAGTTCCGACCACCTCGGCATCAGCGTCGCTGAGCTCTGCAGCGAAGATGATGGCCGGGGCCAGGATCGTGGGGAGCTCGGAAGGATCGGTGCCGGCACGGAAGACATGCCAGCTATCGATACACAGGCCACCGGCAGGGTTGCCGACCTCATTGATGAATCGGGCTCCAGACTCGATGGTGGGCAGAGACGAGAAAGGCATCGGCTCGAGGGCGATACGAGTTCCAGCTTCGGCCGCCTGGTTGCACAGGATGTCGAACTCTGCCGCGAAGCGGTCGGGCTCAACGGGCGCGCCGCTGAACTCCGAGCCGACCTTGATGTGACCGGCGCGAAGGACCTCGGCGGCCGCCAGCAGCTCGAATCGCACCGCGTCGGAGGACCGCCTCCGCTCGTCGTCGGTCCACCACTCGTTGAGGAACTCGACTTCGACATGCGAGATCCCGTGATCGTCGAGTATCGAGCGAATCACAGACCAGCCCGGGTCGGACCGGGTGGCCGCGAGGTCGGCCTGGTTGATGCCGAAGCCCTGCCATCCTGCGGCGGCCACCGCTGCGATACGGTCACCTATAGCGAATGGGCTCCGCTCGTCGCCTCTGAGGGGCGCTGCGTCGCCCGCGGTTGTCCAGCATGAGGCGAGAAGTTGATGAGGGCTCACGTGCAGTTTCCAGCGGAGTACACCGCTAGGTGATGGCGCGGACCGTGCCGCCGTCGATCCCGAAAGCGATGCCGGTGACGAAAGAGGACGCAGGCGAGGCAAGAAACAGGACAGCCCGGGCCACCTCGTCCGCCTCTCCCAGGCGGCCGAGTGGAATGCCTCGGTCCTTCACAAACACGTCGATCACCTCGGGCTGCCCGACGCCATACACCTTTTCCATGCTCTCGGCGAACCCTCCGGGTGCCGACCAGAAGGGAGTCCAGATCGGACCGGGACACACTGCGTTTACCCGCACCTCGGGGCTGTAGGCGAGGGCCAGTGACTTCGACACGCTCAACATCGCCGCCTTGGAGGCGGCGTAATCGACGATCACCGGCTCCGGCTGACGAGCGAGGTCCGAGGCGATGTTCACCACTGCGCCCCCGCCGGCGGCCGCCATCCTCGGCACCAGCTCACGGCTGGTGCGCACCATCGCAAACAGGTTCAGTTCGAATGTCCGGTGCCACTGCTCGTCGGAGGTCTCCTCGAAGGCGAGCACTCTCCCTGCACCAACGTTGTTGATCAGGACGTCGGGGGGCCCGCCGAGGACATCGAAACAGCGTTCCGCCGCCGAGGTGCACCCTGCGAGCGTGGACAGATCTGCCTCGACGGGCGTCACCTCGCTCAGGTCCTGCTCGCGGACATAGCCCTCCAGGACATCGGCTGCCAGGTCGGCGGTGACGACTCTGACGCCCTCTGCGGCAAAGTGCTCCACCACCGCCCTGCCGATCCCACTCGCCCCGCCGGTTACATAGGCGGAGCGGCCCCTCAGACCGAGATCCATCGTTCTCCTCTTGAACGGGCGGTCAGGCCAAGATAGTGCGGCCTGTTCTGGCTTCGGGCAGGACTCCG
>JBEVIF010000170.1:0-4636 GCA_040510795.1 Acidimicrobiia bacterium | reverse complement strand
TGGTGGCCAAGCTGCGGTCGAAGGGTTGGCGAGTCCAAGACATCGCCACCGGAGCAGGGTTGAGTTTGGGCACAGTGATGTGCCTGACCGCCAAGCCGGCTCGAGGTCGAGGCCGCCTGGTGTTGGCGTCGACGGAACGAAGGATCGCCAAGTTGCTGTGACCGCCCAGGGCGATCCGGATGCCTGGATGAGCAAGGCCGCTTGCCGACGCCACCCTTCCCTCCCTTGGGGCGAGAGCGGTCTTGACCGGGTGACGGTCAGCCTGATGGCGTCGGTGTGCTCGAGGTGCCGGGTTGCCGAGGAGTGCCGCGCCCTGGCCGACGAGTTGGAGGGACGGGGGGTCGAGATCTCGGGTGTCTGGGCGGCGCAGCTGCGATAAGTGTCGAGGTCCATTGGGCGGTCCTGATCGACGCCAACGCCTCGTTGACGATCCGAAACCAGGACCGCCATTGTCTAATGCCATTAGACAATGCGATTTCGGTGGGGAACCGTTCACCAATGCGTCATGCCATGACGCAATGCGGAATTGTCTAACGGCGTTAGACAATGCTTCTTCGGTGGGGGAGCGTTCGGCGAACCGCAGCTGACCTCTTCCGTCCCGAGGAAACATTCATCGACGGGCGGGACCGATGTGCCACACGACCGTGGTCCCCGCGTCTCTGAACTCGACGTGGATCTCGGGTAGGAACCCGGCCAGGTCCTCCAACGCGTCAGGTCCCGTAACCGTGAAAGTCTTCATCACGGTCTTGCGGTCCCGACCGCGGGCGCCGGTGCTCCACCGATTCGGGTCGTTGTCGTCGCCGCCGACTGTCTTGCCCTTGTAGCGGCGACCGGTACCGTCCTCCATCGCGCACCTCCCTTGTAGGTGGGCCGCGTCATCGACCCCGGCTAGCTCCCGGGGTCGTGACACGTCCGGGGGAACCTACCGAGCGCGGTGGTACGGATGCTCAATCTGAGAATGGTTCTCACCGCGGGACACAGCCGGGACACAAGAAGTGTGTCCCAGGTACAGAATCCGACAGAACGTGCAATTGTCCGACAGAGCGAATCCCCTGGTCAGGGCGACAATTTGATTGAACGCCCAGGTAGCGGGATCGGCGCCGATAGTTCTATCTGTACTACGACATCTGAGGCGTAACCCCAGGTCAGGGGGCTATTCGACCCCCCCTGGACCCCCCTGGGACACATCCTGGACACGGGAGCCCAGCGCCAGGTTCAGGATCCGCCTCGTCTGGTCTTCGCTCTCCGGCCACAGGTGCCCGTAGGTGTCGAGCGTGACTTTGGCCGAGGCGTGTCCGAGCCGGGTCTGCACCACCTTCACCGACTCGCCGCCGGCGATCAACAGCGAGGCGTAGTAGTGGCGGAGATGGTGTGGGGTGGCCCACTCCGGGGTGCCGGCCCGGCGCCGCGCTGTGGCCCATGCCTGCCGGAAAGGGTGCTCCTGGATTGGGCCGCCCCTGTTGTTAGTGAACACGAACCCGAGATCGGCCGGCCACTTCGAGAGGTGCTGGGAAAGATCGCCGAGGGTGACATCGGCCACCGGCACCGTCCGGTACGAAGATGATGTCTTCAGCGGCCCCAGATCCACACCGCCCGGGGTTCTAACCAGTTGCTGGTCCACGGTGATCATTCTGCGGAGGAAGTCCACCCGACCCACGGTCAACCCGAACAGCTCACCGGGACGCAACCCGGTGGTGGCTCCGGTGATAACCAGGGCGCGGTAACGGGGGTGGATGGCGTCGGCCAGGGCGAGTACCTCGTCGGTGGCCAACACCTCGAGCGTGCGGGCGGGTGGCCTCTTGGGGAGCTTCACCGCCCCACACGGTGATGTCGCGATCAGGCGATCTCTCACCGCCGCGGCGAAGACCGCTCTCACCTTGCCGAACACCACCGCCACCGTGGTGGGAGCGAGGCGATCGGAGAGGCCCCTCACCATGGCCTGCAACTCGCTGGGCCTGATCATGGACAGTGGTCGATCGCCCAGCGTCGGGTAGATGTGAAGTCGCAGTTGTTGTTCCACCGAGATCCCCGTTGCCCCTCGATGCGGTTGGGACAGCCGCCACGCCTCGGCGTATTCCCGGAAGCTCACTTGCCCCGCCCGAGGGTCGACATAGTTGTGGCGGATCTTGGAATGCTCGACCTCGTTGAGGTGCTCTTCCGCCTCCCACCGTCGATCGAAGGTCTGCGAGCGGCTGGATCCTTCCGGGGTCCTCCACCGGGCCCGCCAGCGTCCGTTGCGCTTGTCGATACTGCTCATCGGTCCCTCCCTGCCAGCGCGGCCGCTTGATCGGCGACGATCTTGAGCAGCGCCAGGTTCTCGGTTTCCAACTTGAAGACCTGGGTCCTCATGGTCTCCAGGTGGAGCTCGGTCATCTCCCTCTCGGTCCTGGTCTCGGCGATCACTCCATGGAGCCATCGTGGAGTGCTGATGATGAGATGCGCCTCGCTGCGCGGGTCGCCGATCAGGGTCCGCTCTCCGCGCCACCACTCGATGTACTGACCGAGTTGAACGGTGGTCCCCGAAGTGATCTCGATGGGCATCGCCGGGTCCTCGGTGGCGAGAAGCGCGATCGGCGTCACGCCGAAGGCGATCGCTGCGGCATGCACCTGATTGAGGGTGAGCCGCTTCACACCGCTGCCCTCGAGTTGCGTCATGGCCTGCTTTGACCCAGCGCCGTAGCCGGCAGCCTCGAACTGTTTGCCCATCTCCTCGAGGGTCCAGCCGCGCTGGCGGCGCAGGGCCCGGACGCGTTCGACGAATACCTCCTCGGGGGTCCAGGGCTGCGGTTCCTCGTCCATGCGCTCTCCCGTTCTCTAGCGTTCTATCAATCGGGACAGAACCCTAATAGACCGTTGACCTAGAGTCCAGTGCCTTGTATGTTCCTCTCCAGTCCGACAGGCAACAGGAGACAGGAATGGCGGAGAACCCGGACTTCACGATCGAGGAAGCGGCCCAGTACCTGGACTGCTCTGTGGCCCAGATCTACCGGATGCGGCGAGCAGGAATCGGTCCCGAGGGCTACCGCCTCGGCCTTCGCCTCCGCTTCAAGCGCGAGGAGCTCGACCGGATCATCGCCAAGGCCACCACTGGCGCCCGCACCAAGCGCTACGCCTGAACACGTAAGAGCGGCGGTCCGACCAAGACCGCCGCTCCGCATTTCCCGATTGAGGAGAGAGATCCTCGTGGCGGATCATATCTTCGAGGCAAGACAACAACCCGCTCCCGCGCCGGACCTGGATCGGGTGGAGGGGTTCGATCGCCTCGGCGACATCATCGTCGACTGGCTCACCGGTCTGCCGTACACGATCCCTCGTCCCGTCGATCGCGCCCTGGTCCATGTCGCCGTGCGTCGGTGGCGGAACAGGCGCGGTCGATGATCAACGCCGTCTTGCGATACGTCGATGTCGGTTGGTCCGTCTTCCCTTTGCACTGGCTCGAGGACAGCGGACGCTGCTCCTGCCGCGCCGATGATTGCGGTTCTCCGGGGAAGCACCCCCGCACGCCCCATGGTGTCGACGATGCCACCACCTCGAAGCTGAAGGTCAACGCCTGGTGGCGGCAGTGGCCCACGGCGAATATCGGGATCGCCTGCGGTCCCAGTTGCCTCGTCGTGATCGACGTCGATTTGCACAAGCCCGAGGCGCTCGACTCGTTCCGGCGTCTCCTCGCTGGCGGATACCGGCTGCCTCCGACGATCGCCCAGATCACCGGGTCCGGTGGATGCCATTACCTGTACAAGGCACCGGAGTGGGATCTCCGCAACAGCAGCGGGCGACTCGTCGGTGTGCCCTTCCCCCTGCCAGGAATAGACCTGCGGGCGAGAGGCGGATACGTCCTGGTGGCGCCGTCGCGCACCACCGGCCGATACGAGAAGGTGCGGTCCAGGGTGAAGGCTCCGGCGCCTTGCCCCAGTTGGCTCCGAGTGGAGGACACACCGGCGGCCCCGAACAAAGTGGTGACCCCGGCGAGGTCAGGTCGATACGGCCAGGTGGCGTTGGAGCGGATAGCCGGCGAACTGGCCGGCACCCCGGAGGGGCAACGCAACACCGCGCTCAACACCGCCGCCTATCAGGTGGGCAAACTCGCCGCCCGCGGTGAACTCGATCGAGACAGCGCTCTCAACCAGCTCGAGCGGACCGCCCACCAACTTGGTCTGGGGCCGAAGGAGACGGCGACGACGATCGTCAGCGGCTATCGAGCCGGCTACGGGTCAGGTCGCTGATGGGTTCCTGGGATGGCCTCCCCGACAGCGCCGAGTCTGGACGCAGGGTCATCCCCTCGCCGCACGCTCCCATGGAGGTGGCGCGTCATCTCGCCGCCGACCTCTACACGCATGCCGGTGAGACGCGGACTTTGCGGCATTGGCGAGATGGATGGTGGGAGTGGAGAGAATCGCATTGGGTGGAGGTGGAACGCACCGCGGTGCGTCGCACCGCGTACGAGTACACCGCCGACGCCGTGTGGATGGAGGAGACCAAGAAGGACGGCCCGGTCGAGACACCGTGGGCGCCCAACCGCTATCGGATAGCGAACCTCCTCGAGGCCCTCGCCGCCGTCTGCCATCTCGTTGGCAGTTTCGAACAACCCGGCTGGATCAATGGCGAGAACCGCGGTGTGATTGTGGCCTGCTCCAAC
>JBEVIF010000169.1:0-17318 GCA_040510795.1 Acidimicrobiia bacterium | reverse complement strand
CCCTCCTCGCGCAGGTGCTCGAGAGCGATGTCGATCGACGCAACCGCGTATGCGACGTGGTGCAAGCCCTCGCCCTTGCTCTCGAGGAATCGGCCTACCGGGGTGTCGGCGCCAAGAGGCCGCAATAGCTGGACGAAGGAGCCTCCCACCGGGATCATCGCCTCTTCCACGCCCTGAGCTTCCACCACTTCGCGATAGAGCGGCTCTACCCGGTAGCGCGTCCTGTAGCCGTCGAGTGCCAGCTCCAGATCATGGACCGCGATGGCGACGTGGTCGAGGTTGATCAGCTTCACCGACGGGAGGGTAGAGGCAGGTGCCGGTAGCATCCACCACTAGTGAGCAACCCAGTCATCACCGGCTCCGCCCGGACTCCGATCGGCAGGTACGGGGGTTCCCTCGCTCCCCTCCGCGCCATCGAGCTCGGCGGCGCGGCCATAGCGGGGGCGATGGCACGAAGCGAGGTCGATCCGGGATCGGTGGACGAGGTGCTGTTCGGCCATGTGCTGCAAGCGGGCGAGGGACAGATCACCGCCCGTCAGGCAGCCGTGCGGGGCGGCCTGCCAATGACCGTCCCCTCGGTGACCATCAACAAGGTCTGCCTATCCGGTATGTCGGCCATCGGTCTTGCCGAGCGAGGCATTCGGGCCGGCGACACCAAGTTCGTTGTCGCCGGGGGGATGGAGAGCATGTCCAACGCCCCCC
This sequence comes from Acidimicrobiia bacterium, assembly GCA_040510795.1. Taxonomy (GTDB): domain Bacteria; phylum Actinomycetota; class Acidimicrobiia; order Spongiisociales; family ZC4RG35; genus JARDZU01. The sequence continues at coordinate 16,616 of JBEVIF010000169.1, read as the reverse complement.
ACGTGGTCCGGGATCTGAGATGGGGCGTGCGCATCGGCAACGCGGAGATGATCGACGTCATGCAACAGGACGGGCTGTTCTGTGCCTTCGACCAATGCACGATGGGAGAGTCTTCAGATCGCAAGAACCAGCGTCTCGGCATCGGGAGAGAAGAGCAGGACGCATGGGCCGCCCGGAGCCACCAACGTGCGGCAGAAGCGACCGGCAACGGGACGATGGCCGGTGAACTGGTGCCGGTGACCGTCCCACAGGCAAAGGGCGAGACCACGGTCGTCGATCGCGATGAAGGGATCAGAGAAGCATCGACGCCGGAGACGATGGCCGCGCTCCGTCCTGCCTTCGCCTCTGGCGGGACGATCACTGCCGGGAATGCGTCCCAGATCTCCGACGGGGCAGCCGCCGTGGTCGTGGCCGACCGCGACGCAGCGGAGGCCTCCGGAGCACCGATACTCGCCGAGATCCTCGCTTACGGGCAGATAGGTGGTGGGGATGCCACCCTTCACGAACGGCCTGCGGAGGCCCTGCTGGTCGCCCTTAAGCGAGCGGGTCTCGATGCTGCCGACCTCGACGTCGTAGAGATAAACGAGGCCTTCGCCGCCGTGGCTTTCTGGTCGGCGCGCATGCTCGACATCCCCGACAACAAGGTCAACGTCAACGGCGGCGCAATCGCCCTCGGCCATCCACTGGGGGCCACCGGGGCTCGATTGGTCGTCACACTGATCAACGCCCTCCAAACCCGGGGTGGGGGCATCGGGGCTGCAACCCTCTGCGGGGGCGGCGGCCAGGGCGATGCCATCATCGTCAAGGTGGGTTGATGCCTGAGCCTGTGGAACGGAATCTGGGTCTCGACGTGGTCAGAGTCACGGAAACCGCAGCAATGGGAGCGGCGCGCTGGCTGGGGCGGGGGAACAAGGAAGCCGCCGACCAGGCGGCAGTCGACGGGATGCGTCTCCATCTGTCCACACTCGATATCGATGGGCTGGTGGTGATTGGTGAAGGGGAGAAGGACTCGGCGCCGATGCTCTACAACGGCGAGCGGGTGGGCACCGGCAAGGGCATGGTGGTCGACGTGGCGGTGGACCCGGTCGATGGGACCACTCTCACCGCATCGGGGATGCCTGGTGCCATCGCCGTGATCGCCCTCGCCGAGGGCCGGGGCACCATGTACGCCCCCGGGCCCCTGGTCTACATGGACAAGATCGCCGTGGGGCCCGAGGCCGCCGGCGTCATCGAGCTGGAAGCCCCCGTCGAGCACAACCTCCGTCAGGTGGCCAAGGCCAAGCGGAAGGAAGTCAACGATCTCCGGGTACTGATCCTCGACCGGGAGCGCAACCAGCACTACATCGACGGCGTCAGACAGGCCGGGGCCCGGATCTCACTGATCAGGGACGGCGACGTGGCCGGGGCCATCGCCACTGCCCAGGACGACACCGCTGCCGACGTCCTGCTCGGGATTGGAGGTTCCCCGGAGGCCGTGATCGCCGCCGCCGCACTCAAGTGCATGGGGGCTGAGATCCAGTGCAAGCTATGGCCCCGCAACGATGACGAGAGGCGGCTCGCCGTGGAAGAGGGGCTCGATCTCGACGAGGTGATGGGCACCAACCAATTGGTCTCCTCCGACAACGTCTTCTTCTCCGCGACCGGAGTGACCGGTGGCGAATACCTGCGCGCCGTCGAGTTCAGACGTGAGGACCATGTGGTCACCCATTCGGTGATCATGCGGTCCAAGACCGGTTCGATCCGGTACATGGAGGCGACCCACAACATCGCTCAGCTCCGGCAGATCTCAGCCCGGACCCTCGACTAGGAGGCGCTCGCGAGGATCGAGCCCAGGTCGAGGACGATCCCGACCACGAGCAAGGCCACGATCACCGCGATGAAGATCGTGTAGGCCCAGCGGGCTCGGTGGTCGGCGATCCAGAACCGCCGCACACCGGAGATACCCAAGACGATCGCAAGCGCGGAGAGGGCGATCGTGACAGGTGCGCTCGCCTCGGAAATGCCAATCACCGGCGCCAGGATCGGGATGAGCAGGTACGTGATGATGCAGCGGATCCCGGAGACCACGATGGCGGCGGTCGTTGAGCGGCGTGCTCCGAGGATTGCGTTCTTGTCGACGACATCACCAACACGCAGCAATCGAAGCATGAAGCGGTCTGCCGTGGTCCGCTCCCGTTCTGCGACCGGACTCGGTGCGCTCACAACTCCAGCCGGCCGGCCAGGGCACGACCAAGAGTCAGCTCGTCGGCGTAGTCGAGGTCACCGCCGACGGGGAGCCCCGATGCCAGCCTTGTCACTTTGACCCCGAGCGGCTTGAGCTCACGGGCCAGGTACATCGCAGTGGCGTCACCCTCGACCGTGGGGTTGGTGGCCACGATCAACTCTTCGATCGCCTCGCGCTCGATGCGCTCTCGGAGCTCGCCGATCCTCAGCTGCCCCGGACCCACCCCGTTGATCGGTGACAGCGAACCACCGAGCACGTGATAGAGACCCCGGAACTCCTGGGTGCGCTCGACGACAACGATGTCCTGCGGACGTTCCACGACACAGACCAGCGAGCTGTCACGCCGCGTATCGCGGCAGATCACGCACTGCTCGCCGGCCGCGACGTTGAAGCAGCGATCGCAGAGCGTCACTTGGTCTCTCATGTCGTTGATTGCGGTGGCCAAACGTCGTGCGTCGGCTTCCTCGACGTCGAGCAGATGAAAGGCGAGACGCTGCGCCGTCTTCTGCCCGATACCGGGGAGACGGGACATCTCGTCGATGAGACGCTGTACCGGGCCTTCGAACATCAACCGAGCAGGCCGCCGAGACCAAGACCGCCGGTGAGCCCTCCCAGTTCCTCTGAAGCGGCATTCGACGCGGCTTCGAATGCTTGGCGAACCGCGGCCAGCACCAGGTCCTGAAGCATCTCCACGTCGTCGGGGTCGACCACCTCAGCCGAAATGGTTATGTCCACCAGCTCCTGAGACCCGGTGACCGTGGCCACCACCATCCCGCCGCCGGCCGATCCCTCGAAGGTCCTCCCGGCCAGGTCCTTCTGGGCCGCGGCGAGCTGCTCTTGCATCTTTTGTGCCTGCGCCATGATCTGACGCATGTCGGGTTGACGGTTCATCCCTACGAACGGTAGTGGGCTATTCGTCCACTACCTCGGCGCCGAGCTCGGAGGCAAGGAGGGAGGTCGGGTCGATCGACCCCGCTGGCCGCTCCTCGAGCTGGTCCATGTCGATCGTCTGCTCGGCCGCACCGTCGGCAACGCTTTCCCTGAGCCCGAATCTGACCCTGACGGTCCCGCCGAGCAGGTCGCCGGCCCGGGTGGCGACGATGGCTGCGACCGCGTCATCCTCCTGCAGTGACTGGAGATGAAATCCGTGAGGCACCTCGAGGACGATGACATTGCCTTCGACCGCGGCGGGCACAGCCTCTCTGAAGAAAGCCCACCGTCTGGCTCCCAACACGTCTCGCAGGGATCCAAAGAGACCGGGCCAGACCTTCTGCAGCTGCTCGAACGAGACATCGATGGCCGGGGCATCCGGTGCCGCAGGCTCTGTCGCTTTCTCCACCTCACCGTTGCCGCTCTTGACCGGGGCCGGAGGCACAGCGGCAGGCGCCTCCACGACCGGCGGCGGAGCAGCAGCTTTGGCCGAAGACTCGGGGGTTGGACCCGCTGCGCCGGGAACCGGAACCGGGTCGGGCTTGCCCAGACGCCGCTCGATTCGCTCCACCCGTGACAGCAAGGCTTCGGCGTCGCTCGATGTCTCTGGACGGGTGAGTTTGATCAGGGCCAATTCCGTCATCAGCCTCTCCTCGCGCCCCTCGCGCAGTCTGACCAGGGCGTCACCGAGGAGATCCACCGCCCGCAGCACGTCGGCGGCCGACACCAGCTGTGCTGCCTTGCGCCACGACTCATAGACATCGGCGGGCTCGTCCGAGATCTCGGCAAGGTTTGGCGCGTAGTGGGCGAGGAAGGCGCCCCGGAAGAAAGAGACCGACTCGGCGACGAACCTTCTCAGGTCGACACCGTCGGCGGCGAGCTCGGCCACCAGCTCCAGCGCGGCTTTGGCGTCCTCCTCGGCGACTGCTTCGACCAGGCGCATGAACGCCTCGGAATCGGCCAGCCCGAGGGCCCGCCTCACCCCGGCGACATCCACCGAGCCGGCCCCGAGAGCAGCAACCTGCTCCAGTAGCGACAGGGAGTCACGCACCGACCCGCCGGCATGGCGCGAGATGGCGATCAGGGCCGCAGGGTCGGTCTTGTAGCCCTCACGATCGGAGATGAGGCTGAGGTGACCGGCTAGCTCCTCGATCGGGACCGGGTGGAAGTCGAAGCGCTGGCTGCGGGAACGAATCGTGTCGAGCAGCTTGTAAGGCTCGGTTGTGGCCAGAACGAAGTGGACGTGCTCAGGGGGCTCCTCGAGAGTCTTGAGCAGCGCGTTACCGGCAGCCTTCGACAGCATGTGGGCCTCATCGAGGACGAACACCCGCTTCGAGGTCGCCGAGGAGGCCACCGTCGTCACACTCACCTTGATGTCCCGGATGTCATCGACAGAATTATGCGAAGCGGCGTCCAACTCGAGGACGTCGAGGGAGGAGCCCTCGGTAATGGCGACACAGCTGGGGCACACGTTGCAGGGGGCGCCGGCAGGCCCCCGGTTCACACAGTTGAGTGCCTTGGCCAGGATCCGCGCAGTGGTCGTCTTGCCTGTGCCACGGGGCCCCGTGAACAAATAGGCATGGGCCACACGCCCGTCGGCCACCTCTCGTGCCAACGTGGTGGTGACGTGGCCCTGGCCGATGACGTCATCGAAGGTCTGGGGCCGGTACTTGCGATAAAGGGCCTGGTACTCCACCGACTCTTACGGTAACCGCGGCGTGGGACATGGGACACGGCGATGGAAGGCGGGGACGCCGATGCGCCGCGACTTTTCGTGTTCACTTGCTCCGCCAAACCGTCGATACTTGCCCACGTGACCCAACCTCTGATCGACGACGCCTCGACCGACACTCTGGGCGCGCTTCCAGCCGTGTGGGCCAAGGGTCTCGTTCGCCGATTCGGCAAGACGGTGGCAGTCGATCACGTCGATCTCTCGATCAAGCCGGGCGAGTTCTATGGGCTTCTCGGTCAGAACGGCGCCGGTAAGACGACAACCATCAAGACCATCGTCGGACTGCTACGACCGGACGAGGGCACGGTCGGAATAGGGCAATTCGACACATGGAGGAACCCGACCGAAGTCAAGTCCCGGATCGGGGTCTTGCCCGAGGAGTTCAACCTCTACGAGCGGTTGACCGGCGCAGAACTGCTGGATTTCACCGCAGCGATGCATGGCCTCGACCGCGAGGAGGCGGCAAGGCGGCGAAACGAGCTCCTCGACCTCCTCGACCTCCTCGAAGCGGGTTCGAAGATGGTGGGCGACTACTCGCGGGGAATGCGGAAGAAGATCGCCCTCGGTGCCGCCATCATCCATCGGCCGCCGGTGCTGTTCCTCGATGAGCCGTTCGAGGGCGTCGACGCGGTGTCGGCCCGGTTGATCCGTCGTCTCCTCCAACAGGCTGCCCAGGGCGGCACGACCATCGTCTTCTCCTCACATGAGATGCATCTGGTGGAGAAGCTGTGCACCAGGATCGGAATCATGGTGGCGGGCAAGCTCACCGTCGAAGAGACGCCCGAGGGACTGTGCCGAAGGATGGGTGTCGACAACGTCGAAGACGCCTTCATCGCCGCGGTGGGCGGGCGGACACCGGACTCGTCGTGGTATTCAAACTCGTAGAGCTCAAGGCTCGTCTCACCTGGAACGGATTTCGCCACGACCGACAGCGGCGGATCGGCCTCCCGGTTGCGACGATCCTCCTCGGGTGGCTCGGGCTCTGGCTGGCCCAGGCCCACTATCGAAACATCGTCCTACTTCACCAGTCCGATCCAACGGCTCTCCCCCATTATCTGGCCTGGACCGCTCTCATCGCGTTCATCGTGTGGGTGACCCTCCCCGTCATCATCTTCCCGCTCGATGAGAACCTCGACCCACAGCAACTTGCCACCCTCCCCCTCACCCCGACTCAGTTGGTCACCGGGCTCGCGGCTTCCAGCCTCGTCGCCCCATCGACGATCGTTCCGCTAGCGCTCCTCGCCGCCAATGCCGTCGCCATCGGCGGAGCCTGGTGGATGTCCATACCCGCCTCCCTCGTCTTTCTCGCGTTGCTCGCCGTCGGGGGACAGTTGTTCTCGGCCACTGTCTCAGCCGTTCTCCGTACCCGCCGCGGACGGGATATCGCCACCTTCTTGATCCTCGGTCTGGCCGCCGGTTCCTTCTTCGCGTATCGCGTCGTGAGCGACACCGTGGCGGAACTCGGTCTGGCGGGAGCGGTGACTTCGACGCCGATCAGCGGCTGGTGGGCCCTGCTCCCACCGGTGGCGGCTCAGAAGGCAATCTTCGACGCATCGACTGGCCATGTCGGTTCGGGCCTCCTGGCCCTCGCCGCTGCATCGGCCGGTCTCATCGTGCTCGCGGTGACCTGGCGCCGTCTGCTCGGATGGCTCCTGTCGACACCGGTCCAGCAGAGCAAACCTGCTGCGCGTGCTCGCCGGGGAGGCATGACCATCGGCCCGTGGGGTGTGGTCCCGACCATGGCCCGCAAGGAGCTGCGCTTCTACATACGTGATCCCAGACAGCGTCTGGTGTGGACCGGCACAGTCATCTTCGTCGGCCTCGCCATCGGCGGAGCGGTCATGAACGCCACCGGATTCTTCGATCTGAGAGATCGCGCCTGGGCCCCGTTGATAGCCCCGATCCTCGTCCTGTTCGTTGGGCTTCCCATCGCCCTCAACCTGTTCGGGTGGGAGCGAAATGCCGCCAGCTATCTGTTCGTTCTCCCGCCCAAGCCCCATCAAATCCTTCTCGGGAAGAACCTGGCGGTCGCTGGAGGGCTCGCCGTGGAGACCACCGTGCTCACGCTCGCCCTCGCCTTCTTCACGGGCCAGTGGACCTGGGTCTGGCTCGTCGTCCCACTGACCGTGGCAGCCATCGGATGCCAGCTCGCCGTGGGCAATCTGGTCTCCGTCCTGACCCCACTTCGCCTCCCACGGGAGGGAACGGACGTGTTCGCTCAATCGACCGAGCAGGGTTGCCTCGCAATCGTCAGCCAGACGGTCTCTTTCTTCGCCATCGGGCTCCTGCTGGTCCCACCGGCCGCGGTCGTCGTCCTGACGGTTGACTTCGGACAGGCCCTAGCTCCCTGGGTGGCTGTCGTGGCTGCCATCGCCTGGGGGTTGGTCCTCTATGGCGTCTCCCTGTTCGTCTCCAGCCGTCTTCTGCGCCGCCGCATGCCCGAAGTGCTCAACTGGGTCCAGGTGGTCTGACCAACCGATTTGGCGCGGAGCCAGAATGGAGATACATGCTCAGAAGGACCCGTATCGAGAGGGAGCGACTGGAACACGAGCTTCTCGCCCCGGAAGCCACGAAAGCGGCCGAGTCGGTTGGTCGGGAGGAGGACGAGGAGCCCGACGAGTTCCGCACTGCGTTCGAGCGGGACCGGGACCGCATCGTCCATACCAAGGCCTTCCGCCGTCTCAAACACAAGACCCAGGTTTTCCTCAACCCAGACGGTGACCATTTCGTCACCCGGATGACACACACCATCCAGGTGAACCAGGTGGGGCGGGCGATGGCCCGTGCACTTGGCCTCAACGAGGATCTCACCGAGGCGATTTGCCTCGGCCACGACGTCGGCCACTCACCATTCGGGCACACCGGCGAGGACGCGCTGAGCCCGGTGATCGGGGAAACATGGCTCCACTCGGCGCACGGGGTGCGCACGCTGACGCTCATCGAGCCACAAAACCTCACCGGAGAGGTGCTCGATGGGATCCGGGCACATTCCTGGCGAATCGACCCGCCCCCGTCAACGGCGGAGGGCATGTTGTGTCGGTTCGCAGACCGGATCGCCTATCTCACCCACGACGTGGCAGACGCGCTGCGGGCCAACGTCATCGAGTACCACCAGATCCCCACGCGGGCTCTGACCACTCTCGGAGCGACCTCACGAGAATGGATCGGGTCCCTCGCCACTTCGGTCATCGAGGCCAGCTCCGAGTCGGGCCAGGTCGAAATGGGCGCTCATCACCTCGAGGTGATGGGCGAGCTACGGGAGTTCATGTTCGCCAGGGTCTACTTGACGCCTGAAAGCAAGATGCAGAAGCAAAAGGCGATAACGGTCATCCAGGACCTCGTGGGTTATTTCGCCGACCATCCAGCCGAGGTACCCGATTCAGCCACAGTTCCCGACGCCGGCGAGCTCGACCGGGCGGTGGATTACGTGGCCGGAATGACCGATCGCTTCGCACTTCATACCCACGACCGGCTGTTCCGGCCAACACTTCTCGACTGAGGGGATTCCCCACGCTCAGGCCCTGAGCGGGTCGCGGAGCCGGAAGAAACGCCGTCGCCGTCTCGGCTTCGGCTCTTTGTTTGCCTTGTTGGCCTGCTTCACCTCACGCACCAACCTCGCGTGCTCGGCCTCCCTCATACGCTCCGCCATCACCGCATTCACATGATCGTTTTGCAAGTAAGTCATCGTGTTTTCCCCTTTGTCGATGCCCGTGGTGGCACAACGCGAAGGTACGACAAGCCCGATCTGATGGAATCGGTGGGAATACCTAGATGTGGGGCGCTCGGCTGCCTATATGGGCAGCACTGTCACCTATCGACCAATCCGGCGTCACGTGCCATTGACGCCGCGTCCGAACGACTGTTGGCGCCCAGCTTGCCGAGGATGGCCGAAACGTGGTGATCCACCGTTCGGTTCGAGACGAAGAGCCGGTCGGCAATCTCGGCATTGGTCATGCCCTCGGACAGATGGCGAAGCACTTCCAGCTGGCGCGATGTCAGACCGAAGGGGTTGTCCCGCGTGGTCCTTGTTGGTCCCCTGGGGACTCGATTCACTCCCGCCTCAGCAAGCTCTGAGCGAAGTCGGGCCGCCACCGGAATGGCGCCGAGATCGTCGAAGATCCCCAGCGCCTCGATCCGAGCATCGGTGTCTCCATGACTCAGGGCCACGGCCCGGTCGTAAGGAATACCGCGCTCCTTCCAGAATGAGGCGGCTCCCTCCCAGTCCCCGTCGCCGGCCAGACGATATGGCTCAGGTGCGATGTTGGGCATCTGGTCGACCTCACCGATCAAACGGAGCCAGAAGGCGAGCTCTCCTGCCATCCAGGGAGAGTCGCGGTCGATGCACTCGGCCAGGATCTCACGCAGCTGGGGAAAGATCGACTCATCGAGCTTGCCCCCGATCCAGACGTACTCGGCCAATGAAATCGCTGCAGGGGTGGTCCGCTGGACCTCGTTGGCCTGAAGAGAGCGTTCCCAACCATCCATCAGGTGCGTCTTGGCATCCGGCTCGCCTCGGCGAGCCTGCAGGCGACCAAGCAGGGTGCTGGCGACGATGTTGGCCGTGCCCAGCTCGGCGAGGGTGTCGAGCACAAAGCAAACCTTCGCTTCAGCTTCCGCCCAGTTCCCCCTCATCTCGTCTATCAGAGCCAGCTCCCCGGTCACATAGGCATCGAATGAGGCGATCTCCCGATCAATCGAGAGCTCGTGGGCCCGCCCTGCCCACAATTCGGCAGTGGCGAGGTCGCGGTGATAGATCGCGCCCCAGCTGATGTTCACCGCCGCTCGGATCTGGTCGTGGCTGGAATGGATGTCGGCAGACATGGCGTAGCTCTCTTCGAGCTCCTCCATGCCTTCCGGGTACCGGGGGATGGACTTGGCAGTCCCGATGTTGTTGAGGGCGTGGGCCCGGGGCTGGCTCGGACCCTCGCCGGCCACCGTCAGGGCCTTCTCGCCGTACCAGAGCGTCCGCTTCTCGTCACCGGCGAGCATCGCCAGCTGTGATATGGCTGAGTATGCGGTCGCCAGAGGGAGCCCACCGACCGACTCCAAGACCGAGGCCGCCTCGTTGGCCATCTCTGTGGCAAGAGCGCGACGATTCCTCACCCAAGCGATTCGGCTCCCGATCAGCAGCGAGTTCCCCAACTTCTCCGAATCGCCCAGTCTTCGCCGAATGCCTATCCCGATCTCGATTATCTCCTCGGCCCATCCGATCTCACTGCCCAGGTATTCCTCGAAGGCCCATAGGTCGTAGTGGTCGGCGCACATCTCAGGTTCCAGCTGGTCGAGGTACGGCTCGAGGGCTCGCAGGTGAGCGACCGCCTCGTTGTGGCTCTCCATCGCCGCGGCTCGCCGGGCAGCACGTGGGGCCAGACGCACCAGAGCATCGACATCGCCACCGACCCGAGCGTGGTGGGCGGCCCGTGACACGTCGTAGCCGAGGTCCTCCACCGCCCGAAGAACCTCGAGATTTATCTCCCGTCTCCTGATCTGGGGAAGATCGGTCTCGACCGAGCGACGGGCGAGCTCATGACGGAACGTGAGGGCATTCTCCTTGAGAACAACCACCCCCGCCGCCTCCGCCTCACTTGCAGCCTCCTCCGAGGGCCCGAGAACAGCGTCCACCAGCTCCAGCTCGGCCCGGCCTGGCACCACCGAGACCAGATCCACGAGAGCCCGGGAAGCCGGAGAGAGACGAGAGACCCTCCCCATCACGGCGTCCCGCACCGAGCCCGGAACCGACTCGTGCTCAGAGCCGAGGACCTCGGTCAAGAAGAAAGGGTTGCCCCCGGTCAGCTCCCACAAACCGTCAGTGGCCCCTCCTGCCTCCGATGCCAACTCGGACACCGCTGCCGGAGAGAGAGGAGTCAGGGTGATCCGCTCCAGGACTGAAGCAGCGATGTCGGATAGGGCCACCCGCAGGGGACGGTCGCCTGGTACCTGCCCGTCTCGATAGGTGAGCACCAGCAGGCCATGGCTCCGGTCGATCCGCCTTCCCAGGAACTTGATCATGTCGAGTGTGGCCTCGTCGGCCCAATGGATGTCCTCAATGACGACAACAGTGGGTCGCAGCGACCGGGACATGAGCTCGAGGACGAGGGCGAACACCTCGTAGCGATCCTGACCTCGGAGAGCTTCGCCCAGTGAGGGCTCGTCGAGGGCCATGTCCCAGATGGGTCCCAGGGGGCGGGCGGTGAGAAGATCGTCGCAACCGCCCCAGAGAACGTGGGCGTCCTCCAGGTGGGAATCGGTGAAGACGCGAACCGCCGACGTCTTGCCGATACCGGCCTCTCCGCGTACCAACACCGCCCGCCCACCGCCGTCTCTTGCGGCGGCGAGCAACTTCTCCAGACGCTGGAGGGCGTCGTCGCGTTCCAACAGTTGCATGGTCGAAGGATGGTAACGAGAGGGCGGTTTAGCTCCTATGGGGGTCCACCCCTATCCTCCGATCGGTGCTCGCCCTGAAAGACCTGCACAAGCGTTACGACGAGGTCGTCGCCCTCGCCGGGTGCACTTTGCAGGTCGACAGAGGCCGAATGCTCGGTTTTCTCGGTCCCAATGGCGCCGGTAAGACCACTGCCATGCGCACCATCTTCGGCTTGGTCACGCCCGACTCCGGTGAGGTCTCATGGGACGGCGGCCCGATAGGGATCGAGCAGAAACGCCGATTCGGCTACATGCCGGAGCAGCGGGGCCTCTACCCCAAGATGAGGGCACAGGAGCAATTGGCGTATCTGGGACGGCTCCGGGGGATGGATGCCAAGGCAGCCTCCGCTTCCGCCGATGCTTGGCTGGAACGTCTCGGGCTGGCCGACCGTCGGATGGACCGGGTCGAGGTGCTCTCCCACGGCAACCAGCAACGCGTGCAACTAGCGGCGGCCTTGGTGCATGATCCCGAGCTCTTGGTCATGGATGAGCCATTCAGCGGACTCGATCCCATCGCAACCGAGACCATGGCCGACATCCTCCGCGAGCAGGCGGAACACGGCAAGGCTGTTGTGTTCTCCTCACATCAGCTCGACCTGGTCGAGGACATCTGCGAGGAGGTGGCCATCATCAACGCCGGGCAGATAGTGGTCGAGGGGGACGTGCGCGAGCTGAAGGATGCGGCTCCGATCCGCCACCTCGAAGTCGAGCTCGATGGCGAGATCGGGGACCTATTCGATGGTCTCGAAGGGGTGCGCCAGATCCGATCGGATGATCACATCCACACCGCCATCATCGACTCCGGCACCGACGTCCGGAGTTTCCTTTCTCGGGCTCAGGAAATCGGACAGCTGCGACATTTCGCCTACACCACTCCCTCGCTGTCCGACCTGTTCCGGGAGGCGGTCAAATGAGCTCGATGGGAACCGTGTGGCGTATCGCGCTGCGAGAGATCCGCGAGCACGGACGGTCGAAATCATTCATGATCACGACAGCAGTGACTTTCCTCCTGGTGGCCGCTCTGGTCGTGGTCCCCGGGCTCATCGGAGGGGGCACCGAAGAGTCCACTGTGGGCGGTGTCGGAGAGGGCAACGAGCCGATCGTTACCGCTGCCGAGCAACTCGGCAATGCCTCCGACGAGCCCGATGCCGAGCCATCGGTCTCAATAGACCTGCAGGAATTCGAGGATCGGGAGTCGGCGGAGGCCGCCCTGGATGAGGGCGATGTCGACGCCATCCTCATCGACGGGTCGGAGGTGATCGTCGAAAGTGTTGGAGGCTTTGGCGAGTCCAGCCTGCTCAGCCTCCTGCAGCGAGGCGCTGCTTCGGTCGAGTTGGAGGCCGTCGTCGCTGAAGGTGGCCAGGCCGCGGCGGATGTGATCGAGGTCATGACGTCGGCTCCATTGGAGACCACGACTCTCACTGGTCCTGAAGCCGGTGACGAGACCCGGGGAGCGGTGGCGTACGCCGGACTTCTCCTCCTCTATATCGCCGTCTTGCTCTACGGGAACTGGATGCTCGCGGGCGTGACCGAGGAGAAGTCCAATCGAGTGGTCGAGATCCTCCTGTCGAGCGTCAAGCCGTGGCAGATCCTGGCCGGGAAGATCATCGGAATCGGCTCACTCGGCATCGCCCAGTTCGCCGGGACGATCATCGTGGCATTCCTCGCCGTCAATCTCACCGGTGCCATCGAATTGCCCAGTCTCGACGTCGTCGTCGTGGCCAACCTCATCTTCTGGTTCATCCTCGGATTCCTCCTCTTTGCGGTGATGTACGGCGCGGCAGGATCCTTGGTCAGTCGTATGGAGGATGCCCAGAACGTTGCCTTCCCGATGTCGATGATCGCTGTTGCCGGGTTCTTCGTGTCGATCGCGGCGCTCGGAGATCCTGATGGCACAGTCGCCGTGATTGGCACCTTCATCCCCTTCACGGCGCCCTTCGTAGTCCCGGTCCGGGCAGCTCTCGGGGCTATCCCGGCTTGGCAGTACATCGCGTCGGTCGTGATCACGATCGCCACCATCGTCGGTCTGGTGCTGGTAGCCGGTCGGATCTACGCCGGAGGACTGCTCAGGTTCGGGTCCCGGGTCAAGCTCAGAGAGGCCTGGCGCTCGGCCGAAACCTAGAGTCGAGCTTCGATGGCCTACGACGAGGCGCTGGCGTCCCGGGTTCGGGAGACCTTGGGCGAGAATCCCGAGATCACTGAGCGGAGGATGTTCGGGGGGATCGCCTTCATGCTCTCCGGCAACATGGCGGTCGGGGTCAGCAAGGACGACCTCATGGTCCGGATCGACCCGGACGACCAAGGCGAGGCATTGGCGCAATCGGGTGTTCGAGCCTTCGACATGAGCGGTCGCCCGATGAAAGGCTGGATCCTCGTTGCCCCTCAGTCAACCGAGGACGACGCCGATCTGCAGAGATGGGTAGAGGCCGGGCTCGACTTCGCCGGATCCCTCCCACCCAAATAGGCTCACCGGGTGGGCTATGAGCACATCGAGATCGAGAGGGACGGTCATCTCGCCACCCTGTGGATAAACAGGCCCGAGAAACTGAATGCGATGTCGGCGGACATTTGGAGGGACATCCCTGCGGCCATGGCCGAGATCGATGCCGACGACTCGGCCCGGGTAGTGATCCTGGCGGGTCGCGGCCCGGCGTTCACGGTCGGTATCGACATCGAGCTCCTCGCGTCGTTGCAACCGGGAGCCGGTTCACGGGCCGAGACCAGCATGAACCTCTATCGCACTATCAAGGACCTGCAGCGCACCGCTAGCTGCCTCGCCCAATCACCCAAGCCGGTCATCGCGGCGGTCCATGGCTATTGCCTCGGAGGCGGCATGGATCTGATCACCGCGTGTGACATTCGTGTTGCCTCAGAGGACGCAACCTTCTCGGTACGCGAGACCCGGATGGGGCTGGTCGCCGATGTGGGGTCGCTGCAGCGTCTGCCGGCCATCGTCGGGCCGGGCCACACCGCCGAGCTCGCCTATACGGGCAAAGACATCGACGCCGTCCGGGCATTGGAGATCGGCCTGGTCAACGCTGTGCTTCCTTCGGCAGACACCGCCCTCCAAGCCGCCAGAGAGACTGCGGCCGAGATCGCCGATAACTCGCCTCTCGTCGTCCGCGGCATCAAGCAAGCCCTCGCTGGCAACGAGGGGCAAACGGTGGAGCAGGCTCTGGACAAGGCGGCACAGTGGAACGCCGCCTATTTGATCTCGAACGATCTGACCGAGGCAATCACCGCCTTCGTCGAGAAGCGGAAACCGGGCTTCACCGGCACCTGATGGGGTCACGATCCGTCCTGGCCGTCCTCGCGGTCTCCATGCTCGTCCTCGGCGCCTGTGGCGAGGACGCCGCTACGTCGACCACCACGACAATCGTCATCGAAACCACGACATCATCCCTAGCCACCACGACCACATCGATGGCGACCACGACCAGTGCTACCTCAGCAACGACTACTACCGCAACGGGAACCACCACCACCCGCGCATCGGAGCTGCCGGGTGAGCCGATCGACTTCGGACCGGCAGCAGGCGACACCCTTGCGGTGGTCGGGGTCGCCCACGACGATGTCCTGAACCTTCGGGCAGCCCCCGGAGCGGACCAGGAGATCCTGGACGGGATCCCGCCCACCTACGACGCCCTTACTGCCGTCGGCGAGACCCGTGAGCTGCCGGGGTCGTTCTGGATCGCCGTCGACTACGAGGACACCGAGGGCTGGGTGAACCTCACGTTCATCGGGTATCTCGGCGACACCACCGACGTCACCCATGCCGTGACCGAGCAGCTCGGCGGGACTTCTGGAGCAGAGACGATGCTCGAACTCGGATTGATCGTTGCCGAGAGCATTGCCGGTGACTCTTCGGCCGACATCGTGATGAGCGTGGCACCCACCGTGGGGGATCTTGGGGAAGTCACATTCGACGTCACCGGCTTCGAAGATGACTCCGTTCGTGGAAGCCGGCTCCACGTGTTCGGCCAGCCGATCGACGAGGCTTTCCTGCTCGCCTCTGTCGAGGAAACCGTCATCTGCGCTCGGGGTGTCGACGACGGCAACTGCGTCTGACCCAGGAATGGAGAAGGGCCGGTAGGACTTTCGGCCCTGTCTTCGGGTCTTATGGCCCTCGTGCATTTCTTCACAAGGACCGAGGATGAACAGGTAAGGCAGTTGGTCCTACAAGAAGGAGGCACCAAATGACTGCTATCGACAGGGAGAAGCTGGTCGCTACGGAAGAGATCAGCCCTCCACGCAAGCCTTTCGTCCTTCTCACCGCCGCAATCCTGAGCCTGGCTGTCGGGCTCGGCGCGTTTGCCGGCGGCATCTTCGGCGCCTGGTACACCTGGGACCAGGCCGTGGCCCAGGATGTGACCACACCCGATGACGCCGTGATCCCGGAGACGCCGGTGAGGGGCCCATTCACGATGTGGGCACAAGCCGACATCATCACACACCACCAGCTCGACAACACCGAGGGCCTCTACTATTCCCAGATGGAACGGGAGGTCCCGATGGTCGATGAGAACGGCGCAGCCGTCCTCGACGAGAACGGGGAGCAGGTCATGGGGCCCAACGAGGCCAGGGCATCCTGGATCCCAGCCACGACCCTGACTACCACTCTCGGGCTGGGAATCGTCTCCTACGCACTGTCCGCCTTCGCGGTAGTGATCGGGTTGACCCTGATGTTCACCGGCTACGTGTTCCTCTACATCCGCAAGAGGGCAGTCCTTCTGTAGGAACCAACGCCTCGCGGATAGTGGATCGGGGCCCCCGGCAGCGGGGGCCTCGATTCGCGTGCTATCGATCCCTCCGAAGCAAGGTTCGCATTGCCGAGTTCTTGTAGATGTTGGAGAACTGGCTCCACTGGCGCTTCTTGTCCACCAGCTGGACACTGGTCTCGACCACCGGGCTCACCACTTCGAAGTGGGCTGCAACCTGGGTCAGCGTGTGGGTCCAGATCCTGTCCTCCAACCGTGAGGTGTAGAGCTTGAAGCTGGCTTCGTAGAGCGGGTCGTTGGCCCGGACCAAGAGATGGATCCGGGTCACAGTCACCCCGTCTTCCGCCTCATGTGCGCTGAATGTGATGATGGCAGCCCACGGATGGCCCTCGGGCGTCATGTACGACCAGGATCGATCGTCGGCGTAGATGACCCGAACTCCCGTCGTGATCTTGGTTGGCCCCTTCCCCCCGCCGATCACAGCCACTTCACCCGGGGTGATGCCGCCCACCGGGGCGTAGAACTTGTTGTCCGGGTACCAGAACTCGCCGAAGTTGGCCTTCCAGGTAGCTATGACCTCTTCCGGTGT
>JBEVIF010000168.1:0-4505 GCA_040510795.1 Acidimicrobiia bacterium | reverse complement strand
CTCAGATATGCGAGGGCAGCAAGACTGAGCCCGCTATAGAGCTCCCGCTGGTCACCGGTCCGGAGCCCGCGCAGCGTGCGGTCGATGCTCGCGGCGCGAATGTCCCTGATGCCAATGAGACGTAACAGCCAATCCATGTGTCTACCGTTGCCGCCAATCAACCGAGAGTCAATCGAGTTCCAACCGCATGCAGAATAAGCTATTCGTCAAGGTCGTAATTTGGATAGTGGTCGTCTCCATGACCATCGGACTCGGCTTCACGGTGTTCGCACTGATGACATGAGGTTGGAGGCGGGCGATGCCGCCCTCTTGATCGACTCCAAGGGGCGTCGATTTCTCCTCGAATTGAACCCGGACCGAACCTTCCAGTACCACGAGGGCGCTGTTCCCCATAACGATCTCATCGGACGCGAGGAAGGCAGCTGGATCGTCTCGTCGACGGGGGCACACCTCCTCCTACTACGCCCCCGGTTGGCTGACTTCACCCTCAAGATGAAGAGGAGCGCCCAGGTCGTCTATCCCAAAGACCTCGGCCCGATCCTGGTCTATGGCGACATCGCACCCGGCATGACCGTGCTCGAGGCAGGAAGCGGATCGGGAGCGCTCACCCTGGGCCTCAGCCGGGCTGTCGGGCCGACGGGCAAGGTGGTCAGCGTGGAATTGAGGGAAGACCACGCAGCACACGCCAGAAAGGCTGTGGAGAAGTGGTACGGCGGCCGGTTGCCTGAGAATGTCGAGATGCGGATCGGAGATGTGTCCGACGAGGTCCATTCGGTCGAACCGGCCCGAATCGTGCTCGATCTGCCCGAGCCGTGGCACGTGGTGACCGCCGCCGCCAAGCACCAGCCACCCGGCGGGCTGCTCGCCGCCTATCTCCCTACCGTCCCACAGGTGCAGACAACAGTGGAGACGGCGCGGGAGACCGGTGTGTTCACCGAGATCGAGGTGAAGGAGTTCCTGGTTCGGGACTGGAACGTCGCAGGCAGATCGGTGCGCCCCGAGCATCGGATGATCGGGCACACCGGCTTCCTCATCTTCATGAGGAAGACCGCCAAGCCGCCGTCACAGGACGGTTGAGCGGTCACGATCCTCAAGTTGGGGGGCAGTCACGCCGACGCTCTTCTTTGTTGGCGGTTAGTGGCATCATCGGGGAGTAGGCACCGGGTGACAACCCGGGGAACTACAGAGACCGATTCGTATACTGCTAGACAAGGCGACCAAGGCCAGGAGGAAGCCCGTGGACGAAGGACGGAGAGCGGACGACGCCACTCAGTTGCGCGCCGTCGTCGCCGCCCTCGAAGAGGAGATCGCCGTCCTGCGCCGCCGTGTCCGTGACGCACCGGCCCGGGTAGAGGACCTCGAGAACGAGCTCAACCGGATGCGCGAGCGTCTCGACCGGGCGATGGCACAGAACGACAAGCTGTCCGCTGTCCTCGAAGAGGCAAGGGAGCAACTCGGGGTGCTGAGGGAAGAGGTCGAGAAGCTGACCTCGCCCCCGAACAACTTCGGCACGGTCCTCCAGGTCAACGGTGACGGCACCCTGGACATCATGACCGGGAGCCGCAAGCTGCGGGTCGCCGCCCAGCCCAACGTCGAAGTCAAGAAGCTGCAGGTGGGCCAGGAGGTCCTCCTCAACGAGGCCTTCAACATCATCGACATCCGTCATTTCGAACCGGCTGGAGACGTGCTGAGGGTCCGTGAGGTCCTCACCGACGGCCGGGTCGTGGTCTTTGCCCACGCCGACGAGGAGAGAGTCCTCCAGCGGTCCGAGACGATGGCTGACGTGAAACTGAGGCCCGGCGACTACGTCCGGATCGACACCAAGACGGGTCTCATCCTGGAGAAGATGGAGCGTCCCGAGGTCGAAGAGCTCGTCCTGGAAGAGGTCCCGGACATCACCTATGAGGATGTCGGAGGTCTGGCCGATCAGATCGAGCAGATCCGCGACACCGTCGAGCTCCCATACATGTACAAGGATTTGTTTCGTGAGTACGAGCTCGACCCGCCGAAGGGCATCCTCCTCTACGGTCCTCCCGGCTGTGGCAAGACACTCATCGCCAAGGCAGTAGCCAACAGCCTCGCCAAGAAGGTCTCGGAACGGACTGGCAGCCCCGACGTCCGTTCCTACTTCTTGAACATCAAAGGACCCGAGCTGCTCAACAAGTGGGTCGGCGAGACCGAGCGTCAGATACGCCTGATCTTCCAGAGGGCCAAGGAGAAGTCTGACGAAGGCGTGCCGGTCATCGTTTTCTTCGACGAGATGGACTCCCTGTTCCGCACGAGAGGCACCGGTATCAGCTCCGACGTCGAGTCCACGATCGTGCCCCAGCTCCTCTCCGAGCTCGACGGGGTCGAGGCTCTCAAGAACGTCGTGGTCATCGGTGCCTCCAATCGTGAAGACCTGATCGACCCGGCCATCCTCAGACCGGGCCGCCTCGACGTGAAGATCAGGATCAACCGGCCGGACACGTCTGCCGCCCGGGAGATCTTCCGCATCTACATCAGCGAGGAGACGCCTCTCGACCCGGAGGCCCTCGAGGAGCACGAGGGCGACCCGACGAAAGTGATCTCGGCCTACATCGAGGCCACTGTCGACGCCATGTACGCCGAGTCGGACGAAAACCGTTTCCTCGAGGTCACCTATGCATCCGGAGACCGCGAGGTGCTCTTCTTCAAGGACTTTGCCTCCGGAGCGATGATCGAGAACATCGTGAGACGAGCCAAGAAAGACGCGATCAAGAGGCAAATCGCCGGAGGAGAGCCCGGAGTCCGTCTCTCAGACCTGACGGCCGCCATCAAACAGGAGTTCCGTGAGCAGGAAGACCTGCCCAACACGACCAATCCCGACGACTGGGCCAGGGTGTCCGGCAAGAAGGGGGAGCGGATCGTCCACGTCCGCACGCTGGTCGACGGCGATGACGAGAGTCGATTGATCGAGAAGGTCTCAGCGGGTCAATACCTCTGATGGCCATCCACAAGGTGCTCGGCACCGAGACCGAGTACGGCATCGTGGTTAGAGGGGACATCGGGTTCAATCCAGCCGTTGCGTCCTCGCTCGTGGTCAACAGCTATCCAGGCGCTCGTGTCAAAGTGCAATGGTCATACGAGGAAGAGTCTCCGGGCCGGGACGCCCGAGGTTTCGGCCACGACACGTTCGGGGTCGTCGACCCCGAGGGCGCGGTGGTGAACTCGGTCCTCGCCAACGGCGCTCGGCTCTATGTGGACCACGCCCATCCCGAATACTCCGCTCCCGAGTGTTACGACCCGCTCGAGGCCGCCCTGTATGACAAGGTGGGCGAAGTGGTGATGCGGTCGGCCGCCCGAGCCGCCACCGAGGTGGCCGGGAAGAAGGTCTCCCTCTATAAGAACAACTCGGATGGGAAGGGGAACTCCTACGGTGCCCACGAGAACTATCTCCTCTCCAGGGAGACACCTTTCGGTGATGTGATCCGCTTCGCCACCACGTTCCTGGTGACCCGGCAGATCTACACCGGCGCAGGAAAGGTCGGGTCCGAGAACGACCGCCCCGAAGTCGACTTCCAGCTCACACAGCGCGCCGACTTCTTCGAGGAAGAAGTGGGGCTGGAGACGACGCTGAAGCGCCCGATCATCAATACCCGGGATGAGCCACATGGCGACCCGTCGAAATACCGGAGACTTCACGTCATCATCGGCGACGCCAATCTCTCCGAGTACCAGAACTTCCTCAAGCTCGGCGCCACTGCCTTGATGCTCTCCGCCCTCGAAGACGGCGCCCTCCCGGACCCTCTCGACCTCCAGGACCCTGTGGAATCGTGCTGGCGGGTGAGCCATGACATCGGTCTTGGCAAGCCACTCGAGCTCGAGGGCGGTGGAACCGCCACCGCTCTGGAACTCCAGGGCCGTTACCTGGAATGGCTGACCAAGTATGTGGAAAAAGAACTGGACGACCCGGTCTGGGAGCAGGTGATCCACGAATGGGAGCGAACGCTCGATCTATTGAGCACGGATCCCGGCCGTCTCGCAGACACCCTCGATTGGGTCGCCAAGCAACGCCTGTTCGAGGGCTACATCGAGAGGGACGGGCTTTCCTGGGATGACCCCAAGTTGCGCGCCCTCGACCTTCAGTACCACGACGTGGACCCCGAGAAGGGCTTGTATCACCGGCTTGCCGGCCGCCGGGCCATGCGCCGTCTCTTCGAGGATGATCAGATCGAAGCGGCCGCCGTGAACCCGCCTGACCGCACGCGTGCCTACTTCCGGGGCCGTTGCGTGTCCCGTTTCTCCGACTCGCTGGTTGCCGCCAACTGGGATTCTCTCGTCTTCGACACCGGCGAATCGCATCTCAAGCGGGTTCCTATGATGGAACCACTTCGAGGTGGCGCCGATCTGATCGGGGCCATGATCGACGAAGCCGAAGACGCGGCCGACCTTCTGCGTCGCCTAGGAGGATGAACTAGATGTCAGACAGAGAACGTTCCCGGTCGAGGGATCAGGACAGCGAGAAAGCCGAGGATCAGCCGGCA
>JBEVIF010000167.1:0-4285 GCA_040510795.1 Acidimicrobiia bacterium | reverse complement strand
CCCCTTCCGCCTCCGGGTCGAGCACGCCGTCAGATTCCACGTCGACGAACACCGTGCCGGTCAGGAGCGCAGGCTCGGGCGCCGCGGTGGTCTCGGTCGTCTCCTCGGCCACCGTTGTCGGAGGGGCTTCCGTGGCCTGCGGTGCGGAGGGTTCCAAAGGATCACCGATCGCCAGGGCCTGCACATCATCGAACACGCCCGTCACGTTCGCATTCACAGTGCTCTCGATTTGCTCGTTGATCTGCTCGATCGGCGGGACGGATTCCCTGGCCTCCTGTCTCAGAGCTTCGGTCTCGGCCTCGTCGATCACCGTCCCCGGAATCTGCGCCCGATACTCACGAGGGGCCAATTCGCCCACCGTCAACTCGGGGTCAGCCGACCCCCCTCCCAGTGACAACACACCCCATGCCGCCACAACTGTGGCGACGAAGGTTGCGAGGCGGACCAGTGTCGGCCGCGGCATCACTTGACCTTGCTCTCGAACCTGGCATACGCCTCGACGATCGAGGCGACGATGCGATGCCGCACGACGTCGCGGGCAGTGAGTTCCACGAAGGAGACACCGGGAATATCGCTCAAAATCTCGCGGACGACCATGAGACCCGACCGCCGGTTGTCCGGGAGATCGGTCTGGGTCATATCACCTGTGATGATCATCTTGGAGTTGAACCCGAGCCGGGTCAGGAACATCTTCATCTGCTCCGGCGTCGTGTTCTGAGCTTCGTCGAGGATGACACAGGCGTCGTTTAGGGTCCTTCCTCTCATATAAGCGAGCGGGGCTATCTCGATAGTTCCCTTCTCGACCAGCGCTCCGGTCTCCTCGGGGCCGAGCATGTCCCACAAAGCGTCGTAGAGCGGTCGCA
Organism: Acidimicrobiia bacterium; assembly: GCA_040510795.1. GTDB lineage: Bacteria > Actinomycetota > Acidimicrobiia > Spongiisociales > ZC4RG35 > JARDZU01. Next base: position 3,422 of record JBEVIF010000167.1, on the reverse strand, counting down.
GGTACGGATCGACCTTGGCGGCGAGATCTCCTGGCAGGAATCCGAGCCTCTCCCCTGCCTCGACGGCGGGGCGGGTGAGGATGATTCGACGCACCGACCCGCTGACCAAACTGTCCACCGCTGCGGCCATGGCCAGATAAGTCTTCCCGGTACCGGCAGGCCCGATGCCAAAGGTCAGGGTGTTCTCCCTGATGGCTTCCATGTACCTCTGCTGGCCATGGGTCTTGGGGCGGATCATCCGCCCTCGGCCCACCGGGATCCCATCGGAGAGCACGCCCGATGGGCTGGGCACGTCTTCGATGACCATCTTCACGACCTCGTCGACCCGAGCAGAGTCGAGGGCGTGACCCTCCTGGACGAGAATTAACAATTCCTCGAGCACGGTTCGGGCTCGCTCGACCTCGGTATCGGGCCCCTTGAAGGCAACCTCGTCCCCGCGCGCGATGAAGCGCACGTCCGGGAAGTGGGCTTCGACCTGACGCAGGTGTCTGTCGGCCTCGCCCAAGAGATCCAGCATCAAATGATGGCTGGGAACGCGTAAACGCGAGTCGATAGATTCGGTGGGTTGCTCAGTGGGCACAGGAGACGACGCCCTCTCTGTGGCGTCGCGACCATTGTAGAGGCCCCCCTGTGCTGATTCGGAGAATTCAGTCAGGCCCGGAGGCGACTTCCACCGTTGAATCGAGCAATGAGGCGATCACCGCCTTGTCGGAGTCGCGGACCTCGTCGGGCCTGCCTTCACGGCGTAGAAAATGGATTGCGGCGAGGTATCGGTCGATGAGATCGCCATCCTTGGCGTCAGCGGCCACATCCAGATCGATCAACACACCTCGCTCTTGGGAACCGAGGGGCAAGAGGTCGGAGGGAGGAACCGCATAGATCTCGGCCAGACGCACCAGTCGTTGAACACTCAGCGCGCGCTCTCCACGCTCATATGCGCCGACCACAGAAGCCTTGAATTCACCGCCTGTGTACGACTCGAGCTCCCCCAGCGACCAACCCCGCTGACGACGGGCTGCACGCAGGCGCAAGCCAAGCGAAGCACTGAATCTGTCCACCAAGGGTCTCCTCCCGTAAGCCCGTGGCGAGATGCTACCTGTTCCACGTCGGGATTCATAGGAGGCGCGCTGCGGCCACGAGTGCGGCCGTTTCGACCCGGAGCACCGTATCGCCGAGATCCCAGCGGATCGCATCCTCCGGGATTTCCCCCGATGCCCATCCACCCTCAGGTCCGATGACCACTGTCCGCGCGGGGGGAGCGTCCCGTCCTCCGCCCCGATCGCACACCAGGTAGGGTCGATCGATCTCGGCGAGGGCGACCGGAGTGTCCGAAGTTCTCATCAACCACGCACCTCGCGACTGCTCGAGGCCGGACACCGACCACGATCGAAGCTTCGAGGTACTTGGCGGCCGGCCGTGCCCGTGCCTGGTATCGAGGAAGAGCAATTCGGCTACACCGATCTCGGCCAGCTTCTCGACCAGGAATCGGGCTCGATCACGGCTGTCTGGCGGGGCGGCAACCACGATCAGATCAGATGGGGCAGGGACCAAGATCTCCTGCCCCCTCACCACACCACCGTTCAGAAACTGCCCGTCGCCGGCCAGCCCTTCGCCGTCTGTGTAGGACACTGGCTCCCCGTCGCCGACGCGGAGGACCTTCTCGAGATGGTGTCTTTGCTCCCCCGACACCTCGAGAAGGTCCGAGGTCCAGGGACCAGGGACCAGAAGGTGCGGCACGTGGCCCATTGGCCTACTGGATCAGCCGGCCGAGGCGGGCCGGTCCGTCCTCTCACCCCGCAGCTCGGCCCACCGCCGGAGGGCTTCCTCCTGGTCACTGGTGAGGTCTCGCGGGACGGCGACAGACACGACTACATGGAGGTCGCCTCTCGTCCGCCTGCCGAGATGAGTGACGCCCATGCCTGGCATCCGGAACACGGTTTCGGGCTGGGTGCCGGCCGGGATGTCGAGATCGCTATCGCCACCTTCGATCAAAGGGATGGCGATCCTGGTTCCGAGCGACGCCTCGGCGATGCCGATCGACACGCGATGGACGAGATCGGAGTCGTGACGCTCGAACCTCGGGTCCGGGGCAACCAGGACCTCGACATAGAGGTCGCCGGGCGGTCCATAACGTCCTCCCGACTGACCACGACCCGAGATGCGTAGGCGCGTGCCGGAGGACACGCCCGCTGGGACTTCGACGGTCATCGTTCGCTCGCCGTCGACGGCGCCTATCCCTGAGCATGCCGAACACGGGCTGGTCACGAGGACACCCTCGCCACGACAGCGCGGGCACGTGCCCAGAGTCATCATCGTGCCGAAGAGGGACCGTCGCGCCATCCGCACCGAGCCTGCGCCGCCGCACTCAGGACAGGTGGTCTGACCGTGACCCTCCTCGGCTCCGGTGCCGGAACAGACCTGGCAGGTGTCCATGGTCGCGAAGGTGACCTCGACATCGGTGCCGAAGGCAGCATCGATCAGACCGACTTCCGTCCGTACCAGGACGTCACCCCCACGGGTTGGACGGCTCCGGACCCCACCACCAAACATCGAGCCATCGCCGAACACCGAGCGCAGGAGATCGTCGAACCCGCCAAAGCCGGCGAACAGATCTGAGAGATCGATGGTGTCTCCCCTGTCGTATCGGCGTCGCCGATCCGGGTCGGACAGGACCTCATAGGCCTCGGCTGCATCACGAAACCGAGCCTCCGCCACCGGATCGCCCGGATTGGCATCGGGATGGGTGGCGCGGGCAATCAGCCGAAAGGCCTTCTTTATCTCTTCGCTGGTGGCGTCCCTACCGACCCCCAGGATGTCGTAATAGTTCTTGGCCATGGGTCAGTCTTTTTCGGAGCTGATCCGGTCCTCCAACTCGCGGGAGACCTCCTCGACCGCCGAGATGGCTCGCTTGTAGTTCATCCGCATCGGCCCGATCACGCCAACCGACCCGCCGCTGGCTCCCGCCTCGTAGGTCTTGGACACGACGGCGAGGTCGACGTCTTGCAAATGCAACTCGGCGCCGATCTGAATAGATGTCCCCGAGGCCACCGCAAGGATCTTCATGACCTCGGCCTCGCGCGCCAGGACCTCGAGGATTCGTTGCACGGCGCTGAGGTCCTCCCACACCGACGTGAGCCGCTGAGTCCCCCCGATGAAGATCTCCGTGCCGGCGGCCGCCGCCAGATGCAGACCGTCATTCATGGTGAGGACCGCCTCACGTGTCCGCTCGTCGAGTCCTCCGAGCACCTCTTCACTGATCATCGGAGCTGCCCCAAGGTCGGACCCGACGACGGCGGCACTGACCACCCTGTGAGCCTCTTCCAACTCGCTCGCGGTGATCGGGACGCGGACCCTGGCCCTCTGCTGGAGAACACGACCTCCGTCAGTGACCACGATCAGGAGCATCTGATCGGCCGTGACCT
>JBEVIF010000166.1:0-4738 GCA_040510795.1 Acidimicrobiia bacterium | reverse complement strand
CCGAGCCCTTCCCGCGGCTGTCGGTGGTGAGGACCCTCAAGACGAATGCGCTGGCCCATCTCGGGCCCTTTCGATCCAAGACGGCCGCCGACGTGGTGGTATCGGCCCTCTGGGACGCCACGATGATCAGACGCTGTTCCTCGCGACCCGGTACCCGGTCGGCTCGCTGCGCCCCCGCCCAGATGGGTGCAGCGCTCTGCCCATGCGACGGCTCCCTGGATCCGATCGAGTACCAGCAGGTGGTCGACCAGATCGTCGAAGGGATCTCCTGCCGATCCCAGCTAGTGCTGGAACCGCTGGTCGAGCGGATGGAACAGCTCTCATCGGAGCAGCGATACGAGGAGGCGGGATGGGCACGGGACCGTCACGATGCTCTGGCCCGGGCTATCGAGATCAGCCGAACCTGGGTTGCCTTGGGCGGCCTGGGAGTCTGCGAGATGGAAGGGGAAGACGGGTCCCACGTTGTCGTGGATCACGGACGGCTCGTGTGCACCTGGCGGGCCGGCTCGAGCCCGCCTCTCCGACCCACGCCCGACGTCGGAGATGAACCGGGCAACGACGTCCCGGACTCTGTCGAGACCGCCGAGGAGGCACGTCTGATCTGGAACTGGATGAAATCCACGCCCATGCGTCTGATCGACGCCACTGGCAGTCTCGCCCTGCCCGTTCGGCCCGTCGTCCGTCTTGGAGCCCGCTCAGAGCGGTAATCGGTCGATCTCGATCCAGGTCGCCGCGGCGACGGCCACTTCGTCGCCGTCAGCATCTAGCAAGGCCGACCCGGCGAAGTGCTTTCGACCTTCCACGCCCATCGGCCAGCCGATGACGACCAGGCGCTCTCCGATCTCAGGCCGCCTGTCGATCCGCGCCGTGAGACGACCGAGCAGCGCCATCGGAGTGTTGTCGAGCCCGAAATATGACGGGCAATCGAGGGCGGCCCACACATGACGGCGCTCGACCACTCCTGCGGCGACCAGCGACTCATCGGGGGTCCATGGGGCGGCCACCACCGGCGAGCCATCGAGACGACCGGGGAAGATGCGGAGCCCGTCCCCCGGCTCTCGCTCGGGCCCGCAGACGAAGCAAGTCGGGAACGGGTGGGCTTCGAAGCCTGCATAACTTCTGGATGCGGCCACGGCGGTGTCGAAGTCCGGGCCAGTCGGGACGACTACGTCGAGGGTGTCCGGCCCGGCTTCACCGACGAGATCGTCGCCGTCCATCAGCCGGATCTGCCCCCCGTTTTCGATCAGGATCATCGGGACGTCAAGTGGTGGGGGGCGACGCAATGTGGCCGTGGCGACTCCGTCGATCCCCTCGCCTAAGACGCCACAGGCGTATCCGCCGTTGGCACTGTTGAGCGGGCCCCGGAAACGTGGGTCGATGACGATCTCCTGGCTCATCCCCCGCTGAAGCTAGTGACGCCTTCCGGCAACTTGAGTCTGACCCCGCGCCGAATGAGACTTGACCGGATGGGCACCCACGTCGAACTCGAGGATGCAGGTGTTTCGCTCGGTGGCCAGACCATCCTGCGCGACCTCACCCTGTCGGTGGGTGCCGCCGAGGTCCTCGGGATCGCCGGCCCGAATGGATCGGGCAAGACGACGCTCCTCCGGCTCCTAGCCACCCTGACAGCCCCCGCCGAAGGCACGGGCCGTGTCCTGGGGGCGGCGCTCGGTACCTCCGAGGTGTACGGGATCCGGCGCGAGATCGGCCTCGTCGGCCACATCCCGACCGTGGTCGGAGAGCTGACTCTTCGGGAGAATCTGGATCATGCCACCCGTCTGTTTGGCGCGGACACGGCTCGGATCGAACGCGCCCTGCAGGTCGTAGGGCTGGCAGAGGCTGCGGACCGGAAGGTCGAGCAGAGCTCATACGGCATGTTGCGTCGTATCGAGGCGGCCAGGCTGCTCATAACCCGGCCCAGGCTGCTCCTGCTCGATGAGGCGTTTTCAGGTCTCGACGTCGACGCCCAACAGCTGATCGATGCTCTGATCAGCCGAACTACTGAGAGCGGCGGCGCGGTCGTGATGGTTTCGCACGATGCCGCGCATCTCGCCGACCGCGCCGGCCGGGTGATGGCTATCGCCGCCGGCCGTCTGGAGCTGGCTGCATGACGTTCTGGGATCAGGCCATCGAGATCAGCCGCGTCGACCTCCGTGTAGAACGACGCATGGGCGACGTACTGCGGATAATCCTGCCTTTCGCCGTCATCGCTCTCCTCGTATTCCCCCTTGCCCTAGGCGTAGATCTCTCCGCCATCACGGAGCTCGGGCCTGCGGTCTTCTGGGCGATCGGCGTCCTGTTCGGGATGCAGGTGGCCTTGCGCCAGGCCGCCGACGACCGGCCGGAGCGAAGGGACCTCTACGCGCTCCTCGGAGTCGACCCGGCCGCCCGATTCGTCGGTCGCACCATGTCGGGCTCGGTGCTCACGGTGGGTTTCATGATTGCTCTCCTGGTGGCGACGTTCGTTCTGTACAGCCCCCGTCTCCCCTCCGGCTGGCCCGGCCCGGTCATCCTCGCCGTGCTCCTCACCGCGGTCGGACTGACCGAACTCGGGACGCTCGCCGGGGAGGTCACTGCGGGATTGCGAAGTCGCACCCTCCTCGCATCCCTCATCGTCGCGCCACTGGCGATCCCTCTCGTCATCGGAGGCTCCCAGACCCTGGAATCACTAACCCGGGACACAAGTATCCTGCCCTGGTTGTTGCTGCTGGTCGCGACCGACCTGGCGCTGGCGGTGGCCGGCGTCGCGCTGGCCCGACCGCTCGAGGAGGCTTCGAGATGAAACGAGTCCGCATTCTGATGGCGATCGCCGCTGCGGCGATGGTTGCGGGCCTCTATCTCACGCTCACTTCGCCCACCGACCGCCTCCAGGGCGAATTCACCCGAATTGTCAATATCCACGCTCCCTCGATGTGGGTCGCCTTTCTCGCCTTCGGCGTCACCGCCCTGGCATCCATCCTCTGGCTGGTGCGGAAGACAGACCGATGGGACCGAATCGCCGAGGCGTCCGTGGAGACGGGCGTCCTGTTCACCGCGACCGGTCTGTTCACCGGCATGGTGTGGGGGCAGGCAGTCTGGGGCAGGGCGTGGGACTGGGCCGATCCGCGCATGGCATCGACCGCGGTCATGTTCTTCGTCTACATCGGCTATCTGGCCCTGCGCCGGGCCACCCCCGACCCCGTCATGAGGGCGAGACGCTCCGCCATCCTCGGCGCCATAGCCGTGGTCCAGGTGCCGCTGGTCTATTTCTCGGTCAACCTGTTCCGGTCCCTGCATCAGACCCAGTCGATCCGGCCCGACGGGGCCACGATGCCGGACGAGATGGTCATCGCCCTGCTGGTCAACTTCCTCGCCTTCACGCTGCTCTATGTCGCGCTGACCGCTGGCAGAGTCGAGGTGGCCAAGGCCGAGGAGTCGCGATCAGGCGAGACCGTCCCGGCCGGAGACGCGGTGGCCACTCCCCTGCTCTCCGAGGTCGAAGATGTCTGATCAGGTCATCGTCTTCGGCACTTTCTTCATCTGCTACGCAGCGTTCGTCTGGTACGCAGCCCGTCTCCATCTGCGGTATCGGCGAGCCAAGGGCTAACGGTGAGTCATCGCCGATTCGTCTACCTCGGCATCGGGGGGGTTATTGCCATCGTGCTCGCCCTCACCTTCACCGGACTGAACGACAGCCTCACCTACTACCTCTATCCATCCGAGGCGGTGGACCAACGTGGCGACTTCCCCGACGGCGAGCGGTTCCGACTCGCCGGCATCGTCGTGGCCGGGACTGTGGTGGAGGCCGACGAGTCGACCTCTTTCGAGGTGACCGATGGAGGGGCTGACATCCCGGTCGTCCTCAACGGCGCCCAGCCTTCGCTCTTCGCCGAGGAGGTCCCTCTCCTTCTCGAAGGTGCGTGGTCCGGGGACACGTTCCATGCCGATTCGGCGCTGATCCGACACGATGAGAACTACGAGGTCCCCGAGGAGGGCGGGGCCTACCCGGAGGGTTGATGCTGGCCTTTCTCGGATCGGCCGGAGTGATCGGAGCCCTGATCGGGTCGGTCCTCCTCGTCATAAGGGGCATTCGCGGCGCCCGAGGCGGACAGTCGGACCTTCGGGCACCGGGAAAGCTGGTCCTGGCGGGAGCAGTCATCTCGATGGTCGCGATGCAGGTCGCCCTTCTCACCGATGATTTCAGCCTGGCCTATGTTGCCAACCACCACTCCAGCGCCACCCCGTTTCCCTTCGACGTCGCCACGGCCTGGGCTGCCCTCGAGGGCTCGATCATCCTCTGGGGCCTGGTCCTGGCCGTATTCACCTGGGTGGTGGTGGGGCGGGCGGCCGATCGCTTGGGATCGGCCGCCGTGGCCGTGATGGCTGGAGTCGGCGTCTTCTTCTTCGGTCTCATGATCACAGTGGCCAACCCGTTCGAGGTGTGTGTGGACGCCCTCGCCACCGGGTGCGCCGCTTCGAGCGCCTTGCCCTTCACGGCTGCCGACGTGCCCGCCAACGGGCCGGGGCCGAATCCGCTCCTTCAGAACCATTTCCTCATGGCCGTCCATCCGCCGGTCCTGTATATCGGCTATGTCGGGCTCACGGTGCCATTCGGCTATGCGATAGGAGCCCTGGCCCTCGGGGTCCCCGGCCCCGAGTGGCTGCGTCGGAGCCACCGCTCGACGCTGGTCGCATGGTCGTTTCTCACGCTTGGGATCACATTGGGTGGCTGGTGGGCCTATGAGGTCCTCTCTTGGGG
>JBEVIF010000165.1:0-3274 GCA_040510795.1 Acidimicrobiia bacterium | reverse complement strand
CGACCCAGTCCATTCGAGTGGGCCGCCCAGTCGACCCCGCCAGAACAGGGGCTCGGATGAGAAGTCTTCGTGAAGAGACGGGACCAGAGCCCGGATCTCCATCGTCTGGCGTCGGATGCCGCCGCCGGTCGGTTCGACATCTCGCTCGAGGTGGATGACCAGATCGATCGACGAGGCGAAAACCTTGCGCACCACCCGCTCCGGGATGTTCTCCCCAGCCATCAAGGCAGCATTCACCAGGGCATCCAGTGCATCCGGTGCCGAGTTGGCATGGATGGTGCATGCGAGACCGCATCCTGCATTCACGGCGCGGGTCAACTCAAAGGCTTCTCCCCCCCTCACTTCGCCGACCACTATCAGGTCGGGACGCATCGCCAGCGTGGCCTTTACCAACTGTCGCAGGCTGATCTCGCCGCCGCCGTCCAACGATGGGGGGCGGGCCTCGTAGTAGGACCCATGGACGATCGGGACGTGCAACTCCCGGATCTCCTCGCATGCCCGAACACAGTGGTCGGAGGGGACAGCAGCAATCAGAGCGGAGAGGAACGAGGTCTTGCCGGCTCCAGGCGGGCCACTCACGATCACAGATGTGGACGAGCGCATTGCGAGGCTGAGAAAATCCGCGGCGCCGCGCGTCAACGACCCGAGTTCGACCAACGAGGCGAGCGTCTCCTTCCGGAGCGCGTAGCGGCGAATGGTGGCGGATAGATGGTCGGACACCGGCGGGATCACCGCTGTCAGACGCGCCGACCCATCGAGTATGCGCGCCTGGGAGACCGGGTGAGAGGCATCGAGCCGCCGATCAGTGGCTGCCATCAGCCGCTCTACCACCTGGCGATTCTCCGACTCGGAGCTTGGCACGTCTAGCCCGCGAAGGCGACCGCCGGCTTCGAGGAAGGTCACTCTGTCGCCCTCGATGAAGATCTCCTCCACGTCGTCGCGATCGAGGAGATCCCCAAGCGGTCCAAAATAGGACACCGATTGGAGCAGGCGACGCACGGTCGCATCCGGGTCTGCCAGCGACCGCGTCTCACCCATGTGTGCGTGTCGCTGATAGTCGTCGACGGCCGCCCGCAGTAGCTCGACGAGCCGAGCGGTGTCACGTTGAGGGTCGAGTCCCGAGCCATCGATCTTCTCGAGTGCTCGCCTTCGGATCTCGTGATAGGCATCGACCGTCATCCCGCAGCCCGATCGATCAGGGACGCCACCCGGCTCAACGATTTCACGAAGGGACCCCGTCCCAGACGTGTCCCATCCCACGACGCACGCTCGAGTCGGCTCTCTTCGGGGACCAGGATGACCGGCATCGCCGGAAGCAGGCGAGCCATCTCAGCTCTTATCTCGAGACGCCGGCGACTCCCGGCAGCGACACGGTTGACCAGGGCCACCGTGTCAGGCGCGTCAGTCCTGGTGGACAGGTCCTGAACAGATCGGACCAACCGTGACATGCCCACTGGATTTCCCAAGCCGACCACGATGAGGACCTGGAAACGGACCTGGTCGACGCGATCAGGGCGCGGGCATCCCAGATCCGCGATCACGACTTCGTAGCCCGCCTTTCCGACTTCGTCGAAGACCCCTTCGATTTCCAGCGGTGGGATGTCGTAGGGCGACATCGCATTGGCGAGGCCACCGATCACGTCGACCGAGTCATGGTTGAGAATCGCCTCGGTGACCGAATCCGAGTCGTGATGGGCGGCCTCGAGCGCCGTGAGGAGGTTCGGATGGACCGGGAGATCGAGGCGCTGCGCCATGGAAGGCGTCCTCTCGTCCAGGTCCATCAGAAGCGTGGGTCGAGAGAACGAAAGGCTCGTGGCAATCCCGATCGCAATTTCAGTGCAGCCCACCCCACCGATAGGCCCGAGCACGCCAACCCGAAAGGAACGAGGCGCGGGCACGACAGCCGACGCCGGTCCACTCCGGTGGAGCAGCGTTGCCTCGGCCGTTGCCAGGAACTCGTCTGGAGCCGCACCCTCTTCGATGACATCGGTGATGCCGCACTCGAGGAGGTGCCGCTTGGCGTCGGGCGCGTCCACCGGGTCGTAGACCCCGACGATCTCCCGTCCCAGTTCCCGGACTGTTCGGACCAGGCGAGGAGTCAGGAACGAGCAGACGTCGTCGATGAACAAGACCTCGTACTGATCGGTCAACGCCTGGTCCGCGCCCATGACCCGCGAGCGGACTCTCCCTCCACCGTGGTCGATCAGGAAGCGGTGGAGGCGGTCCGGCCAGGCTCGGGCAGAGGCGGCGAGAGCCAACTCGGGTCCCGTGTTCACCCTTGTGCCTCCTCGAGGACCGCGGCACCCGTGGACCGGAGGATCTCCAGAGATCCGTCCGCGATTGCACGGGCGAGGGCCAGTGCCTGGGCCGGGCTCACCCCAACGACAACGTGATAGGGGCCGTCACCCGACAATCCGGTTTGCGTCGTGTCGGCAATGCTGACAACTTCGAGATCGCTGGCCACAAACACCGGCTCTTCGTCGACCATCGAAATGACATCCACTCGATCCCCGATGACCAACGTGGCCCCGGCGGCGTGTTCGGCCGCCACCGGGATGCTCATCGTGCGCAGCCCATCGCCGGCGCCGGGCCGGACGATGACAGACCGATCGATCAGCTCCCCTTTGCCGACCGACCGGCCGACGATCCATCCTTCGAGACGCTCGAGATCGGCCTCCCCCACCAAGTGGTCGAGACCCTCGAAGTCAGCCGAAAGGGGAACGAGTCGGACGATGTCCGAGGTGAGAGGAGAGCCGGCCGCGATCGGGGAATCGGCGATGGCGACCAGTGTCGTGGCGTCCCGGCTCTGAAGAGCGAGATAGTTGAGGACGAACGCAACGACGACAGCGAATGCGATCGCAATATGAGACAACGACGGTCGATAGCGAGCCGACCGGACGGTCGGTACCGAGGTGCCCGCTTCCCTCGTAATCACGGAGGGACTCGTGTCCACTTTGGTGTGAACCTATCTTCTTGGGTGCGAACCTATCTTGGAAGCGGCGGCCGATGTCGAGAGCGCGAAAGTAGATGGAACAAACACCGGACCGGGACGTGGAGTCTCACCTGCGCCACGGGGCTGGGAGGGAGTGGCTGGAAGACGCTGCGGAGGACGAACAACTCACCGAGCTTCTTCGAAGGCGGCGGCTGGACCTTTCCGGGCGAGTCCTCGAACTTGTTCACCGCGGAGAGCGCGTGCGAACCGAGATGGGGGCCCACACTTTCTCCGGTCGCGTCGTGTACGCCGGCGCAGACTTCGCCAGCATCGATCGTGGCG
>JBEVIF010000164.1:0-4842 GCA_040510795.1 Acidimicrobiia bacterium | reverse complement strand
CGCCGGCCGGTATTAGCCGGGCGACACCTGCGCCGACCAATGCTGCTTTGAACGCAGAAAAGGCCTTGAGCTCGCCACCGGCCTCTTCCACCGACTCCTTGTAGAGCAACCCGTAGAACCAGCTCGCCGTGATCTGGGCGAGAGCAGCGAGCGCGACCAGACCCCACGCGTATGCGTTCATCTCCGGCAGTTCGAAGTTGTTGAGGATGAAACCGGCGAAACCGGCGTAAACGATCGCGGCAATGACCGCGATCCATGCCACCCGCTTCGGGCTCATGGAGTCAGCAGGTCGTCCGCGCTTTGCGGGAAGTCCCCACCACCCGGATCCGTATCGAAGATCGCACGTCTCATGGCCGGACGCATCCCCCGCGCGCTGTCGGGGTTGCCCTGCATCCGGCGGGCCATGATCACGATCGAGAGTGCCAAGAGGACCAGCGATTCGGTCGCCGGACGACCCATGGCAGTGGAGACGATGGGCAGGAGGCCCCATCCGAGGAAGCCGGCCACACCCCCACCGATCTTCCAGCCAGCCACCGACCAGCCCGTGGTCCAGACCAGCAGCACCGGGTCGAGGGCGAGCAACAAACCAACTGAAGTAGCCAGGCCGCGCCCCGATCGACCCCTCAGGAACACCGACCAGTTGTGACCGACAACAGCCATGAGCCCCACCATCCCGGCGGCGCCTTTGCCAAACCCCATGCCTTGAGCGATCAGAACCGGGAACAAGCCTTTGAGGCCGTCGAGTACCCCGCCAATCAGGCCCCATTGCCAACCGGCGACGCGGGTCAGATTGCCGGCACCGACATTGCCGCTGCCGACGTCGCGCAAATCGACGCCCCGGAGGCGCGCAACGACCTGGGCGAATGGAATCGACCCCAGGAGATAGGCCCCCACCAGCAGGAGAGGCCAGTAGAGAACCCACGGTGAATCTGGCATCTGCGGTGGAAACGCTAGCCAGCCTCCGCTCGCTTCGGTAGCCCAACCGGTTCCCCGGATTCGGGTGCCGGCCATTCGTTAACGTCGGTCGCTATGAGCCCGCAACGAGCACAGCCATGCCGATGAAGATCACTTACGCCACGATGTCCACGGACAACGAGGAGATGAACAGGGCTTACGAGGATGCCCTGGAGAGCGTGAAGCCGCGGCTCGGGAAGGACCACGGCGTCGCCGTCGATGGGATGCATCGCAAGGAGAGGGATTTCTTCGAGGAGGTCTCGCCCATCGACTCCGGGATCGTCGTCGGCCGCTATGCCCAGGCAGTGACCCAGGACGTGGACGACGCGGTGTCCGCCGCCAAGGCCTTCGCACCGGAATGGGAGGCCTGGGGTTGGAAACGCCGGCGAGATCTCATGCTGGCGGCGGCGGATCACATGGACGGCCAGCTCTTCGAGCTCGCCGCCCTCATGTCCTACGAAATCGGGAAGAACCGTCTCGAGTCCCTGGGCGATGTGGCCGAGACCGTCGAGTTCCTCCGCTACTACGCGGGTCAGATCACCGAGCACGAGGGATTCATCACCCCGCTCAGCTCACACGGTCCCAATGACGCCAACACTTCGGTGTTGCGCCCGTTCGGGGTCTGGGGAGTCATCTCACCGTTCAACTTCCCGATGGCGCTCGCCGGCGGCCCGTCCACCGGAGCATTGATCACCGGCAACACAGTGGTCATCAAACCGTCCAACCAGGGGGCCCTGATGGCCCTCGAGTTCCATCGTGTGATGCTGGAGGCCGGCCTGCCCAAGGAGGCCCTCCATGTCGTCACCGGTGGGGACGAGATCGGGGACTACCTGGCCCATCACCCGAAGGTCGACGGGCTCACCTTCACCGGCTCATACCCGGTGGGCATGTACCTGTACCGCACAGTGAACGAGACGAGGCCAAAGCCCGTGGTGTGTGAGATGGGCGGGAAGAACCCGGTCGTGGTGACTTCGAGCGCCGATCTCGACGTGGCCACACAGGGGATTGTCCGGGGTGCATTCGGCCTCAGCGGCCAGAAGTGCAGCGCAACGTCGAGGGTCTACGTCGAGGAGGAGGTCTACGACGAGCTGATCGACAAGCTGGTCGAGGCCACCGGATCCGTTGCGGTCGGCAATCCCCTCGAGCAGAACACGTTCATGGGACCTGTCATCGATGATGCTGCCGTTGAGCGTTTCCAGAAGGCGGTTGACGAGGTGAAGAACAGCGGCGGTGAGGTCCTGGCCGGGGGCGTCGTCCTCACCGAGGGCGAAATGGCGAAGGGTTCCTACGTGGCACCCACTCTGGTCAGCGCCCCTCTCGACTCATGGGTCTGGAAGGAAGAGCTGTTCGTTCCCTTCGTGGCCATCACCAAGGTCAAGTCGTTGGAAGAAGGGATCGCTCTCTCCAACGACACCGATTTCGGTCTCACCGCCGGGCTCTTCAGTGGCGAGGAGGAGGAGATCGATACCTGGTTCAAAGAGATCCAGGCGGGTGTCACCTACGTGAACCGGGCGGCCGGAGCCACAACCGGCGCGTGGCCGGACATCAATCCGTTCGGCGGCTGGAAGGGGTCGGGAACATCCGGCACCGGCGGGGGCGGCCCCTGGTACCTGCGCCAGTTTCTCCGGGAACAATCCCGGACCCTGATCAAGAACTGATTCGAGAAGGTCGACTCAGGCTTGCTCGAACCGAAGCTGGAGCCCATCGGGATCGGCGATCTCGATGACGTTGTCTCCGGCGCTCATCTGGAGATCGAGACTGCTCAGGTGCTGACCCCAGCGCTCCAGGTCGTCGACGACGAACGTGAGAGCGGCGGGCCGATCCTGGCCTTCGACCAATTCGATCCTTTGCCCCTTTGCCGACTCGATCACCTCGGCCGCAACACCCTGCGTGGGCGTGCGGACATGGGTGAACCCGAGCCCGCCGTAGAAATCAAGGGATTTCTGCAAGGAGGTCACGCCGACACGGACCGTGGTGGCCACTACCCCGCCCGGAGCCCGCGTTGGGCCGCCACCGGCGAGTACCTGTTTCGCCTCCTCGATGGTGAACCGGCCGGCTGTCACCTCCCGGCCGACGACCACGCCGTCGAGGCTGCGCCCGGCGGCCTCCAGACGCAACAGATCTCGTAGATCTTCGAGGTCCCTGACCCCGCCCGCGGCAATCACTGGCTGCTCGACTGTGGCCAGCGCCTCGGCCATGATCTGGAAGTTGGGCGGGTCCTCGAGGGCGTCGCGACCGGCCTCGGACACGAGGAATGCCACCACGCCGGCCGAAGACATCTCGATGAGCACCTCCTCGAGATAGCGACCGCTGTTCTGCGTCCAACCCTTGGTCACGATCTCCTCATCGGAGCGGACGTCGACCGATACGGCGATCTTGTCCGGGTTCTCACGACACAGATCCCAGACCATGTTCTGGTTCTCGATTGCGGCGGTGCCCATAACGATGCGCCAGGCTCCCTTCTGAATCAGCCTTTGCGCCTCGCCTTCGGAGCGAATGCCTCCGGCGACCTGTACCGGCACCGGGACCTCGTCGATCAGCCGATCGATCAACTCACGGTTCCGATAGTCCCCATATGCGGCGGCGTCGAGATCGACGATGTGCATGTAGTCGACGCCCTGCTCCGCCCAATGACGGGCCCGTCTGATCGGGTCGTTGTCGAGGGCGATGGCGTCGTCTAGTCGCCCCCGAGGGAGCCGCACCGACAAGCCCCCGAGGATGTTGACCCGGGCGTACAGATCCATCACAGGACGCTAGCAAGACAACGGTTACTTAGAACCTGAGCCGATCCCGAGGGACTCCTCGGCGGCGTCGAGGGTTTGACCGCCGGCAACGACCGGGGCAAACAGGTCGCCATACCGCTGGAGACGGTCCCAGAGGTTGATGATTGTGACATCGCCGTTAGCTACCTCGCCCAGCTCCTCCCAGGTCAGCGGCGCCGAAACGGGCGCACCTGGGCGGGGCCGGACCGAATAGACGGAGGCGACGGTCTGGCCGGAGGCGTTCCGGTTGTGATCGACGAACACCTTGCCCTTCCGCTTCGGCTTGTCCCATTCCATGGTGAGGGCATCTGGTTTGGCCGCCGCCAGGTAATTGCCCACCTCACCGACGAAGCGCCGCACCCTCGAGAATTCATGGACCGGCTCGAGCGGGACATAGACGTGGAGTCCCCGCGCACCGGAGAGCTTGGGATAGCCGGCCAGACCGAGCTGGGTGAGAGCTACCTCGAGTAGCCGGCCACCTTCGACCACCTGGTCCCAGGTGGAGCCCTCCGCCGGATCGAAGTCGAAGATGGCGTAGTCGGGGTGCTCGAGTCGACCTTCACGGGAGTGGAAGGGATGGATCTCGATGCATCCCATGTTGGCGAACCACATCAACGCCTCGACGCTGTCGGCTACGAGGAAGTCGATGACACCGCCCTGGGAGTCGGACACCACAGGAGTCGTTCTCATCCACTCCGGTTGGTGGCCCGGCGCGCGCTTCTCATAGAACGAGGGGCCCTTGATCCCCTCCGGGTAGCGACTCATCGAGATCGGCCGACCTGCCAGATGTGGCAGCAGGACGGGCGCCACCGAGGCGTAGTACTGGATCAGGTCGCCCTTGGTATAGCCCTCGTCGGGGAAATAGACCTTGTCCAGATTCGTCAACCGAAGCGGCCGATCGAGCCATACCGGTTTGAACCCATCGCCTTCCTTGATCGCACTGACAGGTGCGGGAAAAGGGGCATCCACGGTGAATACGGGCCGGCCCGAGACTGTGGAGGGCTCGGCCCCCATCTGCGATCTCGCCTCCTCCCAGATCCGGTCGTGACTGGCCAGGTCCCTGGCCTCCGAGATCAGCACCATGGCGACCCCCGCTTCCTGCGCCGCCTCGACCAGTGGCCCGACC
>JBEVIF010000163.1:0-3835 GCA_040510795.1 Acidimicrobiia bacterium | reverse complement strand
ATCGCGGTCTTGAAGGTGTTCGACATCATCTTTGTGACCACCGGGGGCAACCTCGATACGTCGGTGGTTGCCGTGCGGATGTACCAGGAGATGTTCCGCTTCCGCAACTTCGGCCAGGCGACCACGATGGCGGTCATCCTGCTCGTTGCGGTGATCCCGATCATGGTGATCAATATTCGCAATCTCCGCCGCCAGGGCGTCGGGTCATGACGGCGACCGTCGGCCGCCTTCGTCGTCCCAAAGTCGCCGGAGAGCCACGGGCCGGCTGGCTGGTCAAGCTGGTCGTGTTCATCATCGTGGCGGTCTGGACCATTCCCAGCCTCGGTCTGTTCGTCAACTCCTTCCGCACCTCGGTCGAGAGCAGCTCGACCGGCTGGTGGACGTCTCTGTTCAACCCGTTCACCACCGAGTGGACCCTGGACAACTACAGATCGGTGCTCACGTCAGGTGGCTTGTTCGAAGCACTCATCAACAGCCTGATCGTGACCATTCCCTCGACAATCATCCCCATCACCCTGGCGGCTTTCGCCGCCTATGGGTTCGCCTGGCTCAAGTTCAAGGGCCGTAGCCTCCTCTTTGGTGTCCTCGTTGGGTTGTTGGTGGTTCCCCTGCAGCTCTCCCTGGTGCCGCTCCTTCAGGTCTATCAGGCAGCCGATCTGACGGGGAGTTTCCTTGGCATCTGGCTGGCCCACACCGGCTTCGGCCTCCCTCTGGCCGTGTTCCTGCTCTACAACTACATCTCACAGCTTCCCAAGGACATTTTCGAGTCTGCGTACATCGACGGGGCCTCGCCGTTCACCGCGTTCACCCGCCTCGTCCTGCCACTCTCGGTCCCCGCTTTGGCCGCCTTCGCCATCTTCCAGTTCCTCTGGGTGTGGAACGACTTCCTCGTTGCCCTCGTCTTCCTGGGGACGTCGTCCGACGTGGCCGTCCTCACCATCGAGCTCGCCTCCATCGTCGGCTCGCGCGGTGAGGCGTTCCACCTCCTCACGGCGGCCGCCTTTGTCTCGATGCTGATTCCGCTGGTCGTTTTCCTCCTCCTCCAGCGCTATTTCGTGCGAGGCCTCCTGGCGGGCTCGGTCAAGGGCTGACGCCCATCCGGTTGGAAGATGAGTGTCGCCGACCCTCACCTGATGCTTGCCTTCGAAGGGACCGAGGTCCCTCAGTGGCTGCGCCAGCGTCTCGAGGAGTCGCCCCCTGCAGGCGTCAGTCTGTTCCGAGAATGGAATATGACCTCCCCGGGCCAGGTGGCCGAGCTCACCTCGGCTCTGCAGGCAGCCAACTCGTCTCCACTTCCCCTTCTTATCGCGGTCGACCAGGAGGGCGGGCAGCTGATCGGGCTCACCGGCTCCACCGAATTCGCCGGGAACATGGCTATCGGGGCGACGGGCAACGTCGCCCTGGCCTCGGAGGTCGCCGTGGCCATGGGCACCGAGCTGGCAGCGGTCGGCATCAACGTCAACTATGCCCCAGTGGCCGATGTTGCCTCACGTGCTCTGAACCCATCCCTCGGGATTCGATCGTTCGGCGATGACCCCAAGCAGGTCGCCCAACTCACAGGCGCCATGGTCACTGGATTCAATGAGGCGGGGGTCCTGGCCACGCTCAAGCATTTCCCCGGCAGCGGCGAAGCCGAGGTCGACCCTCACTTCGAGCTCCCGCTGCTGGGCCTCGAGCGCGACCGGCTGGAACAGGTCGAATTGCCCCCGTTTCGAGCAGGCGTCGCCGCCGGGGCTGAGTTGTTGATGGTGGCCCATCAGGTGGTCCCTGCCCTCACCGGAAACAGCCAGGTGTCGATATGCGCCTCTGAGATAGGAATCAACGGATTCGTCAGGTCCGAGCTCGGGTTCGATCGGGTGGTGATCTCGGATGCTCTCGATATGGGAGCGCTCGACCAGGGCCCTGCCCAGGTGGTGGAGATCATCGCCATGATGCGAGCCGGCACCGACCTCCTCCTATGCATGCCCGACCGGGAACTTCAGGACCGGGCGCGCCTGGCGCTGGAGCGGGGCCACGCTCGGGGAATGATCACGGACGACACCTTGAATACTGCAATCGCACGGGTGAAGCGAGCCCGGAGCTCGATTCGCAGGATGGAGATCCGACCGGAGGTCGTGGGCTCGCCTAATCACCTCCTGCTCGCCAAACGCCTTGCCGAGGAATCGATCTCTCTGGTCCGCAACGACGACTCCCTAATCCCGCTGCAATCTGAGCACGGCCGGCGGATCCTCGCTCTGGAACCGGAGCCGGTCAACGTGACCCCGGCTGACACCACCGCCCTCTATTCCCCGCAACTGGCAGCAGCTCTCCGCTCCAGGCACGCTGCGGTGACAGAGATCGTCTATCCCCACCGTCCCGAGCGAAGCGATATCTCGGTTGTAGTCGAGAAGGCGGACGAGCATGACTTGATCATCCTCGGGACCGTCACCGTGACGCCGGGACAGGTCGATCTGGCCAGTGCCCTCCTCGAATTGGGGAGACCGCTGATCACCGTCGCCTTGCGAACTCCGTTCGATCTGGCCTCCTACCCGGGCTCTAAGACCCATGTATGCACCTACAGCTCACACCGACCATCGCTCGATGCCCTGACGTCCGCCCTGTTCGGCGACATTTCCTTCCAGGGCCATCTGCCGGCCGCCATCGCCGGGCTCTACCCGCGTGGGCATGGGATCGAGACATGAACGAACCTGACGGAGCCATCGGGTTGATCGACCTTCAGATCAACGGTGGCTGGGGTCACGACTTCACCGCCGACCCCTCCAGCATCTGGGAGGTCGGACGACGCCTGCCCGAGACCGGCGTTACCGCATTCCTGCCCACCATCGTCTCCGCGCCCTACGAATTCATCGATGCCGCCATCGACGTCATCAAGGCCGGCACTCCTCTCGGCTATGACGGGGCCGACGCAGTGGGACTTCACATCGAGGGACCGTGGATATCCCGGGAGTGGAAGGGTGCACACAACCCCGATCACCTCAGACCGCCCGACCCGGACGTGGCTCGACGATGGGCTGAGTCGGGTGCGGTGAAGATGGTGACGCTCGCCCCGGAGTTGGACCATGCCTTCGAAACCGCCGGGATCCTCTCCAATTCGGGTGTGGTGGTCTCGGCGGGGCACAGCGGCGCGGACTTCGAAACCGCGGCGGCGGCTCTCGACGGCCCCTGGTCGAGCGTGACCCATCTCTTCAACCAAATGAGCCCGTTTCACCATCGCTCCCCCGGTCTGGTCGGCGCTGCGATCCTGTCCAACCGTCCTTGCGGTGTGATCGTGGACGGGATCCACGCCGATCCGGCTTCCGTTCGGCTTGCCTGGGAACTACTTGGTCCGGACCGGTTCATCCTGGTGACCGACGCGATGCAGGCGACCGGGCTCGGTGAGGGGATCTACATCCTGGGCGACCGGGAGGTGTTCGTGGGTCCCGAGGGCCCTCGGATCGGACGCGCCATCCTCGCCGGCAGCACTCTGACCATGGACCAGGCTGTGGCCAATCTCCATGACTGGACCAATGCCACCGAGGCTCAGGCCCGAGCCTGCGCCTCGACAAACCCGGCCCGCCTCCTCGAACAGGAGAGTGGGCGCTGATGGGTCTCCTAGAGGAGATCCGGGAGCAGCCAGAGGTCATTGCCCGTACCACCACGGTCAACGCCCAGCCGGCCCAGCGGGTGGCCAGGCTCGCTTCGGGCTGTACCCACGCCGTGATCGCAGCACGTGGGACCTCAGACAACGCCGGCCGGTATGCCCAATATGTTTGGGGCACCCGAAACGGGCTGTCGGTAGGCCTCACGACACCATCCCTATTCTCGGTCTACGACCGCCCACCCCGTCTCGAAGGGG
>JBEVIF010000162.1:0-4614 GCA_040510795.1 Acidimicrobiia bacterium | reverse complement strand
TCAACCCGCTGTACTTCCTCCCCGGCGACGAGAACGCCACGGTCCAGCTCACCCTCTTCAATTTCCAGAGTCAGTTCTTGACCCAGTGGAATTTGCTGTTCATGGATGTGCTCCTGATCACCATCCCACCACTGATCATGTTCATCTTCTTCAGCCGGAAGATCGTCTCCGGGTTGGCTGCGGGCGCGGTCAAGGGCTGAACCCGAGTTACAGAGAGGCCGAATTTGCAACCCCCAACTCTGAAGAATCAGCTGCCGGTCGGGATGCTGGGGATCGGCGCCGAGCCGGTCCGGCTCACCTGGCGGGTGGAAGATCCAGGCGACCAGGGCCAAGTGGCTTACGAGATCCAAAGCTCTGGGTCGGCCGACTTCGACGAGCTACTCGCTTCGAGCGGCGAGATGCGGGGCGAGGAGCAAATCGGGGTGGAGGCGCCCGGAGCGCCACTGAAGAGTCGCGAAATTCGCCACTATCGGGCCCGGATTGCCTCCGCGGCGGGATGGAGCGACTGGAGCCCGGTGCTGACTGTCGAGGCCGGCCTCAACCAGGCCTCGGACTGGGTGGCTGAGGCGGTGACTCTGCCCGACGATCCCGGGTCTCAACGTCAGTCCCCTTCGCCGTTGCTTCGACACGAGTTCGATCTCATTGCGGACGTCAAAAAGGCGCGGCTCTATGTGACCTCGCTCGGCGTCCACCGGGTGTCGATCAACGGCCAACCCGTAACCGAAGAGCTACTCAACCCTGGTTGGTCCAGCTATCGCCATCGGCTGCTGTCGGCGACCTATGACGTTTCGGACCTCCTCAGTCCTGGGAGCAACGTTGTCTCCGGCGTCCTCGGCGACGGCTGGTACCGGGGCCGGTTGGGGTGGGATCCGACTGACGATCGGGCGCGCTATGGCGTCGAGTTGGGTCTCATCGCCCAGCTCGAGATCGAGTTGTCCGATGGGTCGTCGATGCGCGTCATCACCGATGAAGACTGGCTTACATCGACGGGCGAGATTCTTTCGGCCGATCTCTATGACGGTGCGGTCATCGATTTCACGAGCGAGCAGCTGGGTTGGGAACTGCCCGAGTTCGACACGACTGGGTGGAAGAAAGCTGCGGTGATCCCTTACCGGAAGGAGCTGATTCGCCCACGCCAGTCCCCGGCAGTTCGCGAGATCGAGACGCGCCCAACTCAGGTAGTCGGCCGATCTGGAAACAAGATCATCGTCGACGGAGGCCAGAATCTGGCGGGTTTCGTCCGTCTCAGGGTGAAAGGGGACCAAGGCGATCAGGTGACGGTGCGGCATGCCGAGGTGCTCGAGTCCGACGGCGAGCTCCACACGCGGGCATTGAGATCGGCCAAGGCCACCGACAACTACACCCTGGCCGACGGTGGAGAAGTCGACTTGGAGCCGACATTCACTTTTCACGGTTTCAGGTACGCCGAGGTCGAGACAGAGGCCGAGGTCATCTTGGCCGAGGTCGTCGCAATCAGCTCCGACCTCCCGCGGCGAGGATGGTTCGAGTGCTCTGATCAGACTCTCAATCGGCTGCATGAGAACGTCGTCTGGTCACAACAGGCGAATTTCGTGTCGATCCCGACCGATTGCCCCCAGCGGGACGAGAGGCTCGGTTGGACCGGCGACGCCCAGGCCTTTGCACCCACCGCCTGCACTCTCTTCGAGGCGCAGCAGTTCTGGTCCAGTTGGCTGGAGGACTTGGCGTTGGATCAGGACGATCAGCTCGGGGTTCCCAGCGTGGTCCCTGACGTCGTGCTGGAGGGAGAACCGCGGTTCGGACGAGCCGGATGGGCCGATGCGGCCACCTTCGTGCCTTGGGCGGTCTACGAGTCCTATGGCGATCTCGAGATTCTGCGAAAGCAGTTCGAGAGCATGCGACGTTGGGTGGATTCACTGGTCGCGCGGCGGGGCGTCGACCGGCTGCTTCCTCCCGCCATGCAGTTCGGGGATTGGCTCGACCCCGATGCACCTCCCGACAGGCCTTGGGAGGCCAAGGCAGACTCCACATTCCTGGCCAACGCGTTCTTTTCCCACAGCGCCCGCCTGACCGCCGAAGCCGCCGAACTGCTCGGCGATACGGCCCTCAGCTCTCATTACCGTCGGCTCGCTGATGAAATCGCTGCCGCCGTCTGGGCAGGCTGGCAGGACCACGTCATCGAAACACAGACCGGATGCGCCGTGGCCCTCAGCTTCGACATCGTCCCCGGAGGGGAACGGAGCCGCATCGAGGACGCCCTGGCCGATCTGGTTCGTCAATCCGAGGGGAGAGTCGCCACGGGTTTCCTGGGGACACCTTTGGTCTTGCACGCCCTGGCCCGGGGTGGCAGGTTCGACGAGGCATATCAGATGCTGCTTCGTCGGCGCCACCCGTCCTGGCTGTATCAGGTCGAGATGGGCGCCACCTCGATCTGGGAGCGATGGGACGCCATCCGGCCAGATGGTTCCATCCATCCGGGCGACATGGCGCCGCCGCCCGGTATGGAGGATCAAGACGGTCCGCAGGGGCACATGCTCAGCTTCAATCACTATGCCTACGGGGCTGTGATCGACTGGGTCTATCGGCATCTGGCCGGTCTTGCCCCCGACCACAGCCGGCCGGGCTATCGACACGTGATCCTTGCTCCGAAACCGGTCTCGGGCATCGATTGGGCTCGAGCCTCGATCGATTCCGATCTCGGCACAACTGCCATCTCATGGCGGAGGGAGCCGGATGGAGACCTTTCTGTAGATGTGCAGCTTCCGTTCGGAGCTTCGGGAACCTTCCTCCCTCCGGCAAACGACGATTCGGAAGTCACCTTGGATGGCCAGCCGTCCGAACGGGAAGTGATCCTAGGCCCGGGCAGTCATCGGCTCCTCGTGACTAATCCACGGATAGCGTCTCCGGATCCGAGCTAGACAGCAGAACGAGCGGGTCCCGTACTGGAGCGCACGATCAGCTCCGAGGGGAAGACGAGCTGCTGATGAGTGTGATCGTCTCGCGTGCCGCACCCACCGAGCAGCAGATCGACTGCAGCCGCCCCCAGCCTCGCTGGATGCCGGGCGACAGTGGTCAGGGGCACGGTGGCGGCGGCAGCGAACTCGATGTCGTCGTATCCGACGATCGACACATCGCCGGGTATCGAATAGCCGAGCGTCTTGAGCTCCATCTCCATTCCTACCGCCATGAGGTCATTGCCGCAGATCACTGCACTCGGCATTCCCTTGTCATGCAGCTCTCGGGCAGCGAACTGGCCGGCCGGTACGAGCGTCTTGGGGGGCGTGACGACATCGAGCACTTCGATACCCAGATCGGATGCGGTGCGGTGGATCGAGTCGGCCCGAGTCACCATCTGTGGCACGTCGGTCGGCCCGACCCAGGCAATCCGTCGGTGTCCCAGATCGTGAAGGTGCTTGACTGCTACCTCGCTTCCGTGCCCGTCATCGGCGGCCGTGGAGCAGTGGTCGTGAGCGGGGCTCTCTAGATCCACCAGGACCACCGGGGCGTGTCGGCGAAGCTTCGGCCCTGAGCTCTGAAACACTTTGGATGCTCGAGTGAGGAGGATGCCCCTGACTCGCTGCTCCATCATGACCCTCAGGTATGTCTCCTCTTTCGTGGTGTCGTCATTGGTGGCGCATGCGAAGACCACGAGGCCATGTTCGGAGGCACGCTCCTCCACCCCTCGGGTTAGCTCGTCGAAATAGGCGCTGAACCCAGGGAACACCACGCAAATGACCTCAGACGTGCCGGCGCGCAGTTGGCGAGCGGATCCGTTCCGGACGAAGCCGAGATCTCTCATCACCTCCCGTACGCGCTCCTGCGTGGGCTCCGCCACGACCTGGGGGCGATTGAGGACATTGGAGACGGTGGCGATCGAAACCCCTGCTTTTTCCGCCACTTCGCGCATACCGGGTGCCATGAGGTCAGTGTAAAGCTGCCTCTTCGTCGACCCAGAACGCTGTCGTCAGCCGATCAGCAGCTCGGTCGAGATTCGGATGTCCGAGACGGAGCGGCCGGCAGACAGGATCCACGTTCCCGGCTCCGCTATCCAGCCGCGATCCTTCACATCCCAGTGCTCGAAGACCCGACGCGGTAGGTGTATCACACCGGTGCCTGACTCATCGGGCCGAAGCCGGATCTTGCCGAATCCGGCGAGAGTGGTTGGAGGTCGATCGATCGCCGAGACATCACGCCAGGCGTAGATCTGGACCACCTCCGACCCCTCCCGCCGTCCGATGTTGCGGATCGTCGCCTCGACAGACACGCCTTCGGGGTCCTCGGGTGACACCTCCAACGTTTCGTAGAGCCATTCTGTGTATCCATGACCGTGCCCGAATGGGACGAGGACCTGTTCGCTGGCGTTGGCCCGCCGGTAGCCAATGTTCTTCTCGGCGTAATGAAGTTTCCCCTCCGTGGGCCGCACCGAGGGCAAGCCGTCCCGGTCCGTCCACCACGTCGTCGGCATCCGTCCACCGGGCTCGGACATACCGAAGAGCACGTCGGCCAGAGCGTTCCCGTACTCCTGGCCGGGGAACCATGTGAGAAGTATCGCCGGAACATCATCCGCCCACGGCATCAGGACCGGCGCTCCGGCATTGACCACGACGACCGTTGAAGGGTTGACGGCCGCGACCG
>JBEVIF010000161.1:0-4867 GCA_040510795.1 Acidimicrobiia bacterium | reverse complement strand
CGACGGCGCATCCTCGAGCGCAACTCGAAGCTCGAGCGCGAGTTGAAGGAGACGGTGAAGCACCGTGAGACCCAGCGCAAGGCGAGGAAGAGATCCGATATCGCCCAGATATCCATCGTCGGGTATACCAACGCCGGCAAATCCACGCTCCTCAATGCTGTCACCAACGCCGACGTCCTGGTTGAGGACAGGCTCTTCGCCACTCTCGACTCCACCGTGCGCAGGCTCGAGCTGGCTGACCAGCAAACAGTGCTCTTGGCCGACACAGTTGGGTTCGTGCGGCGTCTACCTCATCACCTCGTCGAGGCGTTCCGGTCGACCCTGTCCGAGGTAGCCGAGGCCGACCTCCTGCTCCACGTCGTGGATGGAACCGATCCGGACCCCGCCGGGCAGATCGCGGCGGTTCGCGAGGTGCTACTGGAGATCGGGGCGGCCGAGATCCCCGAGCTGACTGTCGTCAACAAAAGCGACGTGATCGGTGAACAGGCACTGAACCGCCTGACCAACCTCTATCCGGATGCCGTGTTCATCTCAGCGCTGAAGGGCGTCGGGCTCGAGGAGTTGCTGGAGCGGATCGGCTCACTGGTCGAGCGGGCCACGGTCACCCTCACCCTCGAGATCCCCTACGCCCGGGGTGATCTGGTGGCCGCCGTTCATCGGGTGGGAGAGGTGATCGAGGAAAAGCACGACGACAACGGCATGATCCTCGAGGTGCGGGTTCCCGAGACAGCACGCGCCCAATTCGCACCCTTCAGTCGTTGAGATTCAGTCGCTGAAGGCGAGGGCAGCGGCGCCGACGATCCCGGCGTTGTTGGCCAGAGCCGCCTTGGTCGTCTTGACGTCGTCGAAAGTGACGTGCGAGGCGAACTCATCCCAGAACTTGGAGATTCCCCCGCCGATGACGATCAGGTCAGGGGTGAACACCTCATTGGCGAGGATTATGAATTCCCGGGCACGCTCACCCCATTCGTCCCAGCTCAGATCTTCCGCCCGCCTCGATTTCGCCGAGTAGCGCTGCTCTGCAGGCCGCACTCCGGCTAGCTCGAGCTGGCCCAACTCGATGTTGGGCAGGACCTTCCCGTCGACGATCAGGGCACTACCGATCCCCGTCCCGAAGGTGAGCACGAGGACCTTCCCGTTCACGCCCTTGGCGGCTCCGTATCGAACCTCGGCCAGGCCTGCCGCGTCGGCGTCGTTGATCATGATGATCTCCCGCCCGATGGTTGTCTCGAAGAGCTCCAATGCGTTCACACCGATCCACGACTTGTCGATGTTGTTGGCGGTGGCCACCCAACCCTGACGGATCACCGAGGGAAAGCCGAGACCGAGGCGCCCCGGGGCATCTAGTTGATCGACCAGATCTTTGACCGCGGCAGCAACGGCGTGCGGCGTGGACGGCTCGGGGGTGTCCACCCGCAGACGGTCACTCACGAGCTCACCGGCCTCCACGTCGACCACCCCGGCCTTCACGCCGGACCCACCTACGTCGACGCCGATCCTGGTTGTCACGGCGGGCGAGACTAGTGGGGTGCCAAATCGACCATTACTCTCGGATTCCGATGAGCGGCCACGCCGATATCGCGGTAGCCGGGCTCGGGGTGATGGGAGCAAACCTCGCCCTGAATCTGGCCGACAAGGGACACCGGGTCGCCGCCTACAACCGGACCACCTCGGTCACCGACGAGTTCATGGCCGGCGAGGCCGGGGACCTTGGCGTTCTCCCATCAACCTCGATAGAAGAAGTGGTGGGGATGTTGAGCCGGCCGCGCGTCGTCCTCATCATGGTCACGGCGGGCAAGCCGGTCGACGCGGTGATCGACAGCCTTCTCGATCACCTGGAAGAAGGCGACATCATCATCGACGGTGGCAACTCGCTGTACTCCGACACCGACCGACGCCAGGCCTTCGTCGAATCACGGGGTCTCCTCTACCTCGGGATAGGCGTGTCCGGTGGTGAGGAAGGAGCGCGTCACGGGCCATCGATCATGCCTGGGGGAAGCAGAAAGGCATGGGAGCACGTCGAGCCGATGCTCAAGTCGATCGCCGCCAAAGCTCCCGACGGCAAGCCGTGCTGTGAGTGGATCGGCACCGGCGGGGCCGGCCATTTCGTCAAAATGGTCCACAACGGCATCGAGTACGGAGACATGCAGGTCATCGCGGAGGCCTACGACCTGATGCGACGGGGCATGGGCATGAGCCCCGCCGAGATGTCCAAGGTCTTCGCCCGTTGGGACGAAGGCCGGCTGCGCTCCTATCTAATCGAGATCACCAGCGACATCCTGGCCACAGAGCTGGACGGTCAGCCGATCGTCGACGTGATCCTCGATGCCGCCGGGCAGAAGGGCACCGGCAAGTGGACGGTCGTCTCATCGTTGGACCTCGGCCAGCCGACGACACTCGTGGCCGAGGCGGTCTACGCCCGGATCGTCAGTTCCGACCCCGACGCCCGAAAACGGGCAGCCGCCATCTATGCCAATCACCCCGGAACGCTCGAAGCAGTGACGCCCGACGACGTGGAGAGCGCCCTCTACGCCTCGAAGATCATCTCCTATGCCCAGGGGTTCCGACTGATGCGAGCGGCCTCCGACGAATTCGGCTGGGATCTAGATCTAGCGACGATCGCCTCGATCTGGCGGGCAGGATGCATCATCCGGGCGGTGTTCCTGGAGGACATCACCGCTGCCTTCCTGCGCGATCCATCACTGCCCGACATGATCGAGGACGACTTCTTCTCGGGTGCCCTCGAGGATGCAGGAGCATCATGGCGTGAGGTGGTCGCCGGTGCGGCGATGTCGGGCATCCCGGCGCCTGCTTACTCCAGCGCCTTGTCCTATTTCGACGGGATGAGGTCGGAGCGTCTACCGGCCAACCTGATTCAGGCGCAGCGGGACTTCTTCGGGGCTCACACCTTCGAACGCGCGGATAGTCCCAGAGGCGAGTTCTTCCACCACAACTGGTAGTCGTCAGATCGGCGGGGTACCGGGTACTGCGATTCGCACCCCGGCGTCGAAACCCGGATCGGCTTCGTCGGCTTCTTCGACGTGCTGGCGCCGGATCCCCATGGTGAAGAGGATCGCGTCCAGGTACGGGACCGAGATCGCCGTGTCCGCTTTCTGCTTGACGACAGGCTTCGCATTGAAGGCGATACCGAGGCCCGCCGTGGCCAGCATGTCGAGGTCGTTGGCGCCGTCGCCCACAGCCACAACCTGTGACAGAGGGATGCCTTCAGCCTCGGCGATCGTCTTGAGAAACGCGGCCTTGCGCGGGCCATCGACGATCTCTCCGGCGAGCTGGCCGGTGAGGAACCCATCCTTCATCTCGAGGGTGTTGGAAAGCGAGTAGTCGATGCCGAGATCGGCGGCGAGGACGTCGGTGAACCGCGTGAAGCCGGCGGAGACGATGGCCGTGACCAGGCCGAGCCGCTTCAGCGTGCGGATGAAGGTCCGCGCCCCGCTGGTGAGAGTGATGTTCTCGTGGACCCTGGTGATGGCCGTCTGGTCGAGGCCCTTGAGCAGGCCGACTCGCTCGCGCAACGACTCCTCGAAGTCGATGGACCCGTTCAGGGCGAGATTGGTGAGGTCGGCGCACCGCTCCTCGGCGCCCGCCTCCCTGGCGAGGAGATTGATGACTTCCTCCTGGATCAGAGTCGAGTCGACGTCCATGATCACCATCCGCTTGCCACGACGCTCGAGGCCGTCGCGCTGGATCGCGATGTCGATCGGGCGCTCCGCGGCCGCCCGAACCAGGTTCTCTCTCATCCGGTCCAGGTTCCCGTTGCCGACCAGGAGCTCATAGCTCACGACCGGGTAGCGGGACAGCCGGTAGATGCGGTCGATGTTCCCTCCGGCATCGGCGATTGCCGCGGCCACCGATCCGAAGTCTTCTGGGCCCACTCCCATGCCGATCACTGTTACCACCGACATCGGGCGGGTCGGGGTCGGGGTGTCGTCGACCTTCTCGAACTCGACGTTGAGGCCGCGCTCCCAACCGAAGAAGAGAAGGTCTCTGATCGTGGCCCGCTCGCCGGAGACCCCAATGAGCACGTTGAGAGTTAGACGGCCACGGACGACGATCTGCTCGACGTCGTAGATCTCGACCTCGGCCTCGGCGAGCACCGCCATCAGACCGGCCGAGATCCCGGGCCCATCTGGTCCATGGACCGCGACAAGGATCGTCGAGTGTTCAGTCACAGACCCTCAGGGTAAAGGCCTCGATGCCTTGACCAATGTCAGGCCGTTACCATCGACCGCGTCCACAGTTCATGGGGAGGCTTCCAATTGTCTGAAAACCCATTCCGGTTGCCCCGGACCGCGATCCCTGTCCACTACGACCTCCGCCTCGAGCCGGATCTGGGCACCTTCACCTTCGACGGAGAAGTCTCCATTCGGATCGGAATCACGGAGACCCTCGATCAGATCGTCCTCAATGCCGCCGAGATCGACATCAAGACGACGACCCTCAGTGGAGAGGACGGCGAGACGGCGGTAACCGGGGTCACCTACGACGACGAGTACTCCAGGGCCACGTTGACGCTGGAGCACCCCGTCGCCCCCGGCACCTACACCCTCGGCATCACCTACATAGGGATCATCAACGACCAGCTCCGTGGGCTCTATCGGTCGATCTACAGGGACGAAGACGGCGCCGAGCACGTGATCGCGACTTCGCAATGCCAGGCCACCGACGCCCGCCGTGTTCTCCCCTGCTGGGACGAGCCGGACCTGAAGGCCACGTTCAAGACGACGATGGTCGTCGCGGAGGGCTTGGAGGCCTACTCGAATGGCGCCGAGATCTCCAGGACCACTCTCGACGACGGCAGGGTCCGCTTCGAATTCACCGAGACGATGAAGATGTCCACCTACCTGCT
>JBEVIF010000160.1:0-6858 GCA_040510795.1 Acidimicrobiia bacterium | reverse complement strand
GTGACCATGTCGTAACGCCCCTCGGGCAGAATCAGGGGCGCATGGTCGAATATGACGTAGTGGTGGTCGGCTCCGGCCCCAACGGGCTCTCCGCCGCCGCGGAGCTGTCACGCCGCGGGCGCCGGGTGCTGGTAGTCGAGCAGTCAGACGAAATCGGTGGTGGGACCAGGACCGAGGAACTGACGCTTCCCGGGTTCGCCCATGACATCTGCTCGGCGATCCATCCGCTTGGCGTCGCCTCGCCCTTCTTCCGCGACCTCGGGCTCGAGGTGGAGTGGGTGCATCCCACCGTCCCACTCGCCCACCCGCTCGGTGACGGCCGAGCCGGAGTCGTTTTCCGAGACGTTGACACCACTGCCGATCGATTCGGCTCAGACGCTCGCCACTACACGCGAATCTTCGGGCCACTGGTCGAGTCGGCAGATGCAGTGATGGAGGACTTCCTGGGGCCCATGACCCTGGTCCCTGACAATCCGGGGAGCTTCGTCAAGCTGGCCACTCGGGGCGCCCTACCGGCTTCGATCATCGCCTCGGGGTTCTCCTCGGAGGAAGCCCGCGGCGTCCTCGCCGGTCTGGCCGCCCACGCCATCGCCCCGTTCAGCTCTCCCCTCACGGGAGGCGTGGCACTGCTCTTCGGGGTCGCTGCCCACGCATATGGCTGGCCGATGGCCCGCGGTGGATCACAACGAATCGCCGAGGCATTGGCCAAGATCATCGTCGACGGAGGCGGCAGCATCGAGACTGGCCGCATGATCGCCTCGATCGACGAGCTTCCCAGCAGCAATGCGGTCGTTCTGGACGTGATGCCCAGGGCCGCAGTGCGAATCGGCGGCCATCGGGTCAGCCCTCGCGAGCGACGACGGCTGACGGGTTTGAAGGTCGGGCCGGCTGTTTTCAAAGTCGACTGGGCCCTGGACGGCCCAATCCCGTGGGCGGACGAGTGGAGCCCCCAGGCCGGGACCGTCCATGTCGGCGGGACATGGGAGCAGGTCGCCGAAGCGGAGGATCGGGTCCATGCGGGGCAGCATCCGGAACGCCCCTTCGTCTTGGTCGCCCAACAGTCCAGATTCGACCCCAGCCGAGCGCCGGAGGGGAAACACACCGCCTGGGGTTACTGCCACGTTCCTTCAGGATCCGATGTCGACATGACCGAAGCCATCGAGACGCAGATGGAGCGTTTCGCTCCCGGATTCAGGGATCTGATCCTCCAGCGGCACACCATGAACGCCGGCCAGTTCGAGGCGCATAACCCCAACTACATCAGGGGCGATATCGCCGGTGGCGGATTCGGGGTGAAAAAGGTGTTCCAGCTCGGCGCGACCGCCCCGTACCGGATCGGCGAAGGTCTTTTCCTATGCTCGTCGGCCACCCCACCCGGAGCAGGGGTGCACGGTATGTGCGGCTACTACGCCGCCCGAGCCGCCCTCAAGGACTAGACGGGGCAGGCGCTTCCTCTACATCTCGCACCCACATGCCAATGGAATCGGGCTGCATGGTCGACGAGACCACATCGACCCAGCCGGTCGTCACCTCTTCGGGGTCGACTCGGTCCCGGAGGGAAAGAGCGAAGACGTCCATCACCCGCTGGGCGTCATAGCGCTGGCGGTTGAAGCGGCGGTCCACTCCATCCTGCACCCTCCTCCGCAGCGGGTTGAACAGGGCAGCCACGACCAGCGTCGAGCCGGCCACCGCAAGGTCCGATGATTCTGTCGGCAGCAGCGAGGACATCAAAGCGACGACAGCGAGGAACGCTCCTGCCAGCAATCCGACCACCAGGGCATAAGAAACCGTGCGGGACACGATCCTGTCGATCTCGTACAGCCGGTAGCGGAGGACGGCCACGCCGAACGAGAGTGGAAAAAGGATCATCATCAGGTATGCCGGGCCCCAAGCGTCGTCACCGGGATCGCCGGCCCCGACCCCGATCGAGATGAAGATGAAGAGGAAGGTCAGGAGCACGGTGGTGGTCAACAGCACGAATGCGAATACCACCAAAGTGAACTGGGCCCGCTCGGCCCCGAGTGCCCGGCGCCGCTTGATCACAAGCGACACCGCGCCACCTAGGAGGATGGCGACAATGCCGAGGAGGCCGGCATAACCCGTCCATTCGGGGAGAAAGCCGATCGGGTTGACCGTCTCGGTCGAGGACTCGGCACCGCCCAACGTCTCGGTCAGGGCCGTGGCCACCAGGAGGATAGGAAGCGCCCAAGCCGCTGCACGTCCCGCCCTGGCCCACGGACCGCTGCCAGCCGGCAGATGCCCGGAGGGGAAGGTCAAAGTGAGAAGGGCGAACAAGCAGAACACCAGACTCCAGCCCCAGCTCGACACCCAATCAGCCAAAAGCGGGGGTACAGCTGGGAGACCAGCGAGCCCGTCGGCGAACAACACTGCCAAACCGATCGAGATCAACAACCAGCCGGTGAGATGGCCGTCGCGGCGAATGACGATCAAACCTCCCACCGCCGCGTAGATGAGGAAACCGAAGGTGGCAAGGCTGTCGTCCGCGAGAGCACGATCTCCCAAGGTCAACTGAACGATGGAGAGCCCAAGCGCGGCCGCGATGGGGAGGCCAAGCAAGGCCCAACGGGCCCACCGATTGGGTCGGGCCGATGCCTCGGTCGATCCCGTCACAGGTTCCACCATGGGCATTCTGCCCGGGAACCGTTACGAAAGCGGTACAGAGGCGGGATCAGTGACGAACACTCATACTCCGACACCGAACCTGACACGATTTGACCCGGATGTGGTCCGGAGAACCTGAGGTTCGCCGATCTACACAGCGGCCAGCGCCGACGACTCGTCGTCGAAGATCTCGATCGCCTCGTCGAGACGGGTGAGCGAGAAGATCTGGCAGTAGTGATCGGTCAGGCCGTAGGCCATGAGACGATGCCCACTGCGCTGGGCTCGGATCAGTGTGGTTACCAGGAGGCCAATGCCTCCACTGTTCATGTACTCGAGACCCTCGAAGTTCAGCACGACGGCGGTCACCCCGCCCCGCGAGGCCTCGTCGTGGGCTGCCGAAATCTCCTTCTCGGAGAACCCGGTGATCTCACCGGTGATGTCGATGACCCTGACTGTCGGAGTCGCCTCCCTCACGGTCATCGTCACATTGGCTGTTGGCATTTCCTCCCTCTCCTCACCCGGCCGCTACAGCGGCCGTCTCATCGTCATAGATAGTCATGAAATCGGACAGACGGGTGATGCTGAACACCTCCCGGTAGTGGTCGGTCAAACCGAATGCGCCGACCTCACGGTCCTCCGCTCGGGCCATCGCCAGCACCCCGACGATGACCGCAATCCCGGTGGAGTTGATGTAGTCCACCCCCCGGAAGTCCATCAGGACACGCCCTGGATTGGCGGCCGCTTCCTCATAGGCCGTCTCTAGGTCCTGCTTGGCTGCCCGGTTCACGGTCCCGCTCATGACCACGACTGAACCCTCGTCGGTCCTGGTCACCGTTGCCTCGAACACGCTCTCCATCAGGAAGCTCCTTCCCTGTTCATCACGAGCTCAATCGTGTGGGTTGTACCGTCGCTGGTCGAGCGCACCTCGTCGACCATCTTCTCGATCAGGAACAGACCCCATCCGCGAGGGGTTTGGTTTCCGGCGAGCTTGGCGTCGAGGTCGGGCACTGTGGCCTCCGGGATCAGCCGGTCGCCACCCCGATCGCTGACCAGGACACTGACCGAATCGTCGTTGGCACAAACCTGGACATCCACATCGAGCTCGGAGCGATTCTCGTTTCCGTGCTCGATGGCGTTCATCACGGTTTCGCCTACCGCGGTCTTGAGCCGCTCGAGCCGAGCCGGCTCCAAATCGAGCTCGTCGACGGCAGCCGTCACCTTGGCGATGGCGATGCGCTCATTTCCCTCTTCGCTGGGTATGGCGAACTTGGCCAAGACCTGACGCCGATCCTCGAATGTCTCCGCAGACATCTGAGCCGAGGAGGTCCGCTTGACGACGACGAGGGTGATGTCGTCTTCCTGTTCGGCTCCCTCACCGGTGAAGGCCTCCAGTTCGGCGACGACGGCGTTGAGGACGTCGTCGTTTATCGGCCTCCGGGCGACGCGGTCCATGAGCCGGGCGAACCCGTACATCTCGCCTTCGGCGTTGTGAGCCTCGGTGATTCCATCACTGGTGAGCACCATCACCTCGCCGGCGGCCATCTCATACTTGGTCTCGTCGTAACCCATCCCCGGCATGAGCCCGAGGGGCATGCCGGTGGCCCTCAACTCGAGCACCCCGCCATCGTGCCGCACATAGGGCAGGTTGTGACCGGCGTTGGCGAACACGACCTCCCCTGCATCGGTATCGATGATTGCGTAGAGGCAGGTCACGAACATGGCAGGCGGGATCTCCGGCACCAACCCATCGTTGACATCGGCCAGAACCGCCGACGGAGAGCTGTGACGCTGGGCTGCTGCACGCAACATCGATCGACAGGTAGCCATCACCAATGCGGCAGGCACGCCTTTGTCGGTGACGTCACCGATGACCACGCCGAGCCGGCCATCTTCGAGGGCGATGAAGTCGTAGAAGTCGCCACCCACCGCCCGCGCCGGCCGGTAGAAGGCGTCGACCTGCCAGCCGGCAATCGCCGGCAATTCCTTGGGGAGGAGGGTCTGTTGGATGAGGGCCGCGACCTGGAGCTCTTGGTGGATGCGTTCCCGCTCTTTTGCCTCGGCCTGCTGCTCGCGGACGAGTTGCGCCACCTTCATCGCCGGGGCCACCTGTGAGGCGAGGCTCCCGAGAAGCCTGCGATCGTCGGTTGAATAGGGCTGGTCGGAGAGCCGGGGGCCGAGGTACAGGGCGCCAAGAAGCTCCCCCTGGCCGATCAGCGGCACGATGAGCTCCACACCAGCTTCTCTGAGGGTGTCCACCGTCTCCGACTCCAGCTCGAGGTCCCGCAATACGACAGGCCCGCCCGAGGTCACGAGCAGCGTTTCCAACGGATCCCCCACCGGGATCGGGATGGCCTCGATCAACCGGGTCTTCGACTCCGGGATCTGTGTTTCGTCCCCAACAGGTGTTTCTTCTTCGGCTCTGCGCCGTCTCATCAGCTGAACCATGGCCCCATTTCTATCTCTCCATCGTCCCGAAATCGTTACGAACCCACACCGAGATCGATGTCGGGTGCATCGTCTCCGATACCACGTCGACCCACCCACCTACGACCGTTTCCGGGTCGACGTCCTGCCGCAGGGATCCCGAGAAACGTTCCACCACCTGTTGCAC
Organism: Acidimicrobiia bacterium; assembly: GCA_040510795.1. Taxonomy (GTDB): domain Bacteria; phylum Actinomycetota; class Acidimicrobiia; order Spongiisociales; family ZC4RG35; genus JARDZU01. The sequence goes on along the minus strand of JBEVIF010000160.1, from coordinate 1,625 downwards.
GTCGTAGCGCGATCGGTTGAAACGTCTCTCCACCCCCGCCTGAACCCGTCTTCGCAAAGGATTGAAGAGGGCGGCAACGGCAAGGGTAGAAGCCGCCACGGACAACGAGGAGTCGGATGGGAGGAAATTGGTCATCGCGGTCAGTCCGAGCAGATACACCCCGGCAAGGAGGCCGATCACGATGACGTATGACACAGTCCGGGACAGGATCCGATCGATGTCGTAGAGGCGATAGCGCAGGACGGCGAAGAGGATCGAGATCGGAATTGCGGCCACGGCGAGGGAGACAACCCACCAGACGGCTTCGTTGGAGTCGTCCGACATCGCTCCAACCACGTAGGCGACGGCAAGAAGACTTGTGGCAGCGAGCAGCCACTTGATCTGCTGACGCTCCATCGAACCGGCCCTCCGATAGCGAGCGACAACCGAGAGGGTCGCCGGGATGACGGAGACGAAACCAAGGATGAACCCGGCGTTGACGAGGGGATACCACCGGGTGGGGCTGAGCAACTCAGCGTCCACGAGTGTCTCCAGCGGGAGCCCCCAGAGAAGGCCCGCTCCGATCACAGTCGACAGTGCGCCGATTATCGGTCCGAGGCCGATCACACGCCACCAGCCGACCGGCTTCCCGGTGGGGAAACACAGAATCACCAGCGATACCCCGATTAGGAACAATGCCCCCGTCCACGATCCGAGCCAACCGAAGAAGTATGCCAAGGGCAGGGACTCGCTCGATTCGAGCGAGACCGTCGCATATCCCCTCCCGAACAAGTAGAGGACCCAGGCCGAACCGGCGACCAGTGCAAGGGGCCCTAAGGAGTTCGTCGGCACCTTGAGGGTGAGGATCGCTCCGACTACGACAGAGCAAATCGAAGCGAAGAGGATCCCGACCATGGAGTCGATATCGCCGGGAAAGGTCAGCCAGACGATTGCTGCAACGACCATCAACAGGGCCCAGACGATGATCACAAGCTTGAGGAACCTGGATGTCATCGCTCTCGCACCCATACCCCGGCCCCAGCGGGCTGCATCGTCGCCGAGACCACTCCGACCCAACCTTCGATGACGCGTACCGGGTCCACCTGATCGCGCAGTGAGTTGGAAAAGCCGTCCATGATCTTCTGGGCGTCGTAGCGCGATCGATTGAACCGACGGTCGACCCAGATTTGGACTCGCCTTCTCAGCGGATTGAACAGCGCGGCCACGGCCAGAGTCGAGGCAGCGATTGCTAGATCGCTGTCCGTGTCGAGCAGCGAGCTACTGGCAGTCACGGCGCCGACGAAGACCGCCGCCAGCAGACCGACCACCAGCAGATAGCTGACCGTGCGGGAGACGAGTCGGTCGATTTAGAAGAGGCGAAATCGAGTGATCGCCACGGCGACGGATACCGGCACACCGATGGTGATGATCATCGTTATCAGCGTGGTGAAGGTCTGGGCAAGGGCTGTATCCCCGAACGCGACGCTGACGACGACCAGCGATACCACACCTAGGACCAGTACCAATATGGGCCCGGCAATCTGACGGCGGACCGTTGGGGAGCCCTTGATCAGACGGTAAAGGAGGGGTAGAAGACCGAGAATCAGGATGACGGCGATGAAGCTGCCCGCCACCACACTCAAGAT
>JBEVIF010000159.1:0-3121 GCA_040510795.1 Acidimicrobiia bacterium | reverse complement strand
GGGCCCCACCGACCCCCTCGGCTTCCTGGCCGGGGCCAACCTCACCGCGGAGGAACACGCCCTCGTGGTGGGCGGTAACGCGGCGCGACTACTTCGCTTTCGCTCCAGCTAGAACCTCGATCACGGCCCCGATGTCGTCCGGGCCCCAACCCTCGTCTCGGGCCTGTCGCAGGATCGATGCGGCGACTTCCCCCACCGGCCCCGGTGGCCGACGGGCATCGGCCAGACCGAGGTCCTTGGCCATGAGCTCGACGGTGAACAACGGGCTGTGGTCACGTGCGGCCATCGAGCCTGCCTTGTAGTCGAGGAGTCTGGGTACGGCGCCCTGGCGCAGCAATTCGATGCAGGAAGTGGTGTCGAGCCCGGCCTTCTCCATCTCCAGGATCGCCTCGGCGATCGCCACGACGTGCGCATTGAGGAGGCGGTTGGTGATCAGCTTCATCTCGAGACCTGAGCCGTTTGGCCCGAGGTGGTGAACGGAGGTGCTGAAGGCATCCAAATACGGACGTGCCTCCTCCACCGCCGCCGGCGCGCCACCAACCATCACCGCCACTGTCCCGGCCCGGGCGTGCACCGATGTTCCGCTCACCGGGCAGTCGAGAAACCGAAGACCCGCTGCGGCTGCCTCGTCGGCGATCCGCTGCGAGAGGCCCACATCGATGGTGGACAGGTCCAGGCAGAGGGCACCCGGTTCGAGGACCCGGAACAGGTCGTCTGAATAGACAGCCTCCACCTCGGCGTCGCCCGGGAGCGAGCTCATCACCACCGGGACTTGAAGCTCCGACACCGAATCGACGACCTCGACACCGCGCGCCCGAGCCGCATCGCGAGCAGCAGGAGACGGATCGAGCCCCAGGACCTGATGACCAGCCGCCACCAGATGTGCGGCCATGGCCCCGCCCATCCGACCCAGACCGATGAACCCGATCATTGTCAGCTCCTCTCCAGCGCGTCCCACACCCAGGTTGTCGCCGAGCGCAGCCCGGGATGGACCGGCGATATGCCGACCCGGGGCCGCTGGGCGTCCACTTCGATGGTGTCGATCAGTGGGCCCGGCCCTCCGCGCATCACCGAGACCCGATCGGCCAGCGTTATCGCCTCGTCGACGTCGTGAGTCACGAGCAAGATCGTCCGCGGGTCGAGTTGCCAGTGGGTCTCGAACTCCTCATGGAGCTTCCTCCGATTGAGCGCGTCGAGATGCGTGAACGGCTCGTCGAGGAGTAGGACCTCGGCGTCGTGGGCGATGCCCCGACCCAGCCCGGCCATGGTCTGCTGCCCCAAGGAGAGCGTGTCCGGCCGCTGCGCTCGCACCCGGCCCAAACCCATGCGTCTGGTGTGGAAGTCGCGAATCTTGTGATAGACGTCGTCGGGCTTCTCACTGAACTCGGCGCTGATGGCGACGTTTCGCTCCACGGTCCACCAGGGAAGAAGACGCGGGTCTTGGAAGACGAGCGCGGTCTTGTTCTCGTGTCGCTGTGGCCCAACGAACTCGACACTTCCGGTCGAGGGCTTCTCGAGACCGGCCACGATCCGGAGCAATGTGCTTTTCCCACAACCGTTGGGACCGACCACGGCATGGACGCTGCCCGACTTCACCTCCAAGTCGAGACCAGACAACACACGGGTCGGAGTGTCACCGCCATAGGCGAATCCGAGATTGGTGATGCGGACGTTCATGACCCGTCCCGGCACAATCGATTGTCATTGACACTACAAAGTATGGATTGTCTGATATATGATCCTAAGGCCGGGCCCTTCGCAGGGCAGGGCAGGCACTGCAACTTGATCGGGAGGTAATGGTGCGACCGAGATCGAAGTGGCGATGGGCAGTGCTCATCGCACTGATGGGTCTGGTGGTAACGGCTTGCGGTGGTGACGGCGAAGGAGGAGAAGCCGGGGACACGACCACTCCCGAAGAAGCGAGAACCGTCATCCGCTTCGCCTTTGCTCCGGACCCGGTGTGGGACTACATGAATGACACCGGGATGATCGTGGAGTGGGAGGACGAGTTCAACACCAGAGTCGTGACCAGTTCGACCTGGGACGAATTCACATTCTTCGCCGGCGGGCACGGCGACATCGTCTCCATCGGCACCCAGGAGGTCCCGGTGCTGGAGCAGGAGACCGAGATCAAGACGGTCACCTTCGGGAAGTACAACTTCCAGAGGTCGCCGATGATGACGCGAGCCGACACCGGATACCAGGAGTTGACCGACGTCCCGCCGGGATCACCGATCTGTGTCAGCAGCCCGGTGTCCAACACTCAGTTCTGGTCGGTGGCCATGAACGAGCTCCACGACATCGACTACTTCGTCGGGGGTGGCGACTACGAGCTGATCGTCAACGACCACTTCGTCAACCCGCAGAACCTGCTCAACGGAGACTGCGAGGCGGCGGTCATCATCCCCGAGGCGGCCGCGCCGTATCTCCGCACCGGGGAGCTGGTGCTGATGTACGACGGGCTGATGCCCTTCCAGCTCTACAACGAGTTCTCCGGATTCGAGAGCGAAGAGGGACACGTGATGTCCAACCTCTTCTCCTCCACCGAGGAGTTCTACGACGCCAATCCGGAGGCGGCCGAGGCCTTCCTGGTGTTGTGGGAGAGAGGCATCCAGGCTTGGTCCGATCCCGAGATTCAGGCCGAGATCATCGCTACCTATCCCCAGCACTTCGCCGTGGAGGAAGAAGAGGACATCGCCTATATCCAGGAGTTCATGGCCGGTGAGAACGACTGGTTCGTCGACACGGTCTATATGACCGAGGACTGGGTCGAAGCGGAACGGGCGATCTGGGACTTCATGGTCGACCTCCATCCCGACAATCAGAACAAGCTCGAGGAGGGTTTCGCCCAGCCACGGTTCGAGGCGGTGGCGGCTCCCTGATCAACAACTGATGACCGGAGGTGGGCGAGCCTGGTGCCCGCCCACCTCCCCGATCGAACAGATACGCTAAGGAAACAAGTGGCGACGACAGTCGAGCAGAGGGCACCGGGGCCTAGATCGGCCGAAGAGGAGCGTCTGCTCGCCCTCCGCAAACGTGAGACCCGGCAACGTTGGTTCTGGCGGATCGCCGGCTACGTGTTCTTCCTGGCCGCGTGGGAGATGCTGTCGAGGATCATCGG
>JBEVIF010000158.1:0-3985 GCA_040510795.1 Acidimicrobiia bacterium | reverse complement strand
TCCCTCCAGGCCCTGGATGATCAGATCCGCCGCCTCGGTCCACCCCAGGTAGCGGAACATCATCTCACCGGAGAGGATCATTGATCCTGGGTTCACCTTGTCTTGATTCGCATATTTGGGTGCCGTGCCGTGGGTGGCCTCGAATACGGCCACTCCGGTGTCGTAGTTGATGTTGCCTCCAGGGGCGATCCCGATGCCCCCCACCTGCGCGGCCAGGGCGTCCGAGATGTAGTCGCCATTCAGGTTGGTCGTCGCGATGACGTCGTAGTTGGCGGGGCGGGTGAGGACTTGCTGGAGCATGGCGTCGGCGATCACATCCTGGACCAAGAGCTTGTCTCCCGGCTCGCCACCGCTGTCCTCCCACGACACCGCCACGTCGGAGAACTCCTCTCTGACCAGCTCGTAGCCCCAGCTGCGGAAGGCCCCCTCGGTGAACTTCTGGATGTTTCCCTTGTGAACGAGGGTCACCGACCTGCGCCCGTTGGCCAGGGCGTACTTGATCGCCGCCCGGACCAGACGCTTGGAGCCGGTGATCGAGATCGGCTTGAGACCGATCCCGGAATCGGGGCGTACCTCCCAACCGTATTCCGATTTCACCCACTCGATGAGACGGGCAGAATCCTCCGTGTTGGCCTCCAGCTCGAGCCCGGCGTACACGTCTTCGGTGTTCTCCCGGAAGATCACCATGTCGACCTGACCCGGGTCCTTGACCGGCGAAGGCACTCCTTCGAACCAGCGCACGGGGCGGACGCAGGCGTAGAGGTCCATGATCTGCCGCAAGGCCACATTGAGGGAGCGGATTCCACCACCCACCGGAGTCGTAAGCGGCCCCTTGATCCCGACCAACTGGTCACGGAAAGCGTCGACCGTCTCATCGGGCAGCCACGACCCGGTCTCGGTGAATGCCTTCTCCCCCGCCAGCACCTCCTTCCAGGCGAGCGCTCGCCCGTCGCCGTAGGCGCCTTTGACTGCGGCGTCGAACACACGTATCGAAGCCGCCCAGATATCCGGGCCGATCCCGTCACCCTCGATGAACGGGATGATCGGGTCATCGGGCACGACAAGTCCGTCCGGGCCCATGGTGATCGACGTTGCCATTGAGACTCCCTGGAAATTGGTAGGAAACGCCGAGGTTAGCTGTGTGCCATCTCCCGGATTCCAGAGCCCGTGGCTAGATGCTCGAACCCTCCAGGGTCCCGCTCACCTTCGCGAGATCGAGGCGGTAGACGAAACAGGCAACGACCCGGTCGCCCATTTCCCACGAATCGGCGGTCGGTACCAGCCATCCGAAGTCGAGAGCAGAGCTCTCGTAGTCGAGGCCCACGAAAGGATCGAAGCCTGCGAAGCAGACCTCGTCCGCCTGGGCCTGGATTGCTTCCTCACCGGGAAACACCTCTCCGTCGACGGTGACGACGGCATACACCTCGTTGTGGTGAGGTTCGCTGCAATCGACCAAAGGGACCTCGCCGACCTCCTCGAATTCGCCCAGAGCCATGTCGCCGTCGTCGAAGCAGTCACCGACGGCCAGTTCGAACACGTTGCCGGAGCAGGCGGCAAGCAGCAACATCATGGCGACCAGACCGGCCAGTGTCCGCAGTCCGCTGCGCATTCGGTCAATTTCGACCGATTCGGCGCGATTCTTTACGATCCTCGCCGGTTCCGGGCCGCTTCCAGAGTGTTGACCAGGAGCATGGCCCGAGTCATGGGGCCCACGCCCCCGGGAACAGGTGTGATCGAGCCGGCCACCTCTCGAACCGATTCGAAGTCCACATCGCCGGCAAGCCCGTCCTCGACACGGCTGATCCCCACATCGATTACCGCAGCGCCGGGCTTGACATATTCGGCAGTCACCATTCGGGGAACCCCGATCGCGGCGACCAGGATGTCGGCACGCCGGGACACCTCCACCAGGTGAGGCGTCCTGGAGTGAGCCATCGTCACTGTGGCATCGACTCCCTTGGTCGCCATCATCAGGGCGAGCGGGCGACCCACGAGAAACGACCGCCCGATAACGACGGTGGTCTTCCCGGCAACGCCCACTCCATTGTCCTCGAGCATCCTCATGATCCCGCTCGGAGTGCACGGTCTGAGACCGGGCCGGCCGAGGAGAAGCAACCCGAGATTGTGAGGGTGCAGGCCGTCGACATCCTTGGCCGGGTCGATTGATGACACGATCCTCTCCGAATCGAGCCCCTCGGGAAGCGGCAGCTGCACGAGTATGCCGTCAACGGCCTTGTCCTCATTGAGCCCTGTGATGACGTTCTCCAGCTCGTCCTGTCTGACGTCGTCGGGGAGCTCGTGGTGGAACGACCGGATCCCCACCTCCGCGGCGTCGCTCCGCTTTCCCCGCACGTAGGTGTGCGAGGCGGGATCGTCTCCCACCAGGACCGTGGCCAGCCCGGGCTGGTAGTCGAGTTCGGCGACGGCAGCCGACACCTCGGACTTCACCTTCCGGGCCGATTCCTTACCGTCGAGTATCACCGCGCTCATCAGTGCTTGAAGTGCCTTCGCCCGGCAAACACGAGGGCGATCCCATGCTCGTTGGCCGCATCGATCAGTTCCTGGTCGTTTCGGGAGCCCCCCGGCTCCACCACTGCGGTGACACCCGAACGAGCCAGGGCGTCCAGACCGTCACGAAACGGGAAGAAGGCGTCGGAGGCAGCGACGGCGCCTTCCGACCGCTCACCCGCCCGGGCCACGGCCCGCTCCGCAGCCCCGACCCTCGACTGATCGCCGGCGCCGACACCAACCGCTGCCCGGTCCTTCACCACGACGATGGCGTTCGACTTGGTGTGCATCGCAACCGTCCAAGCAAACTCGAGCTCGGCCCTCTCGATATCGGTCGGCTGGCGCTCGGAAACGACCTCCCACTCCTCGCCAACGGTCATGTCACGCGCCTGGATCAGCGCGCCGAATTCGACCCGGCGCAAATCGGGATCACCCCCGCCCGGCGACGCGGCTTCGAGGAGCCGCAGGTTCTCCTTCGACGCCAACACTTCTCTCGCCTCGTCATCCACGGCCGAACAGACCACGACCTCGACGAACTTGTCGGCGATGGACCTCGCGGTATTGACATCGAGCGTCCCGTTGATACCGATCACACCGCCGAACGCTGACAGCGGGTCACACGCCCATGCTCGCTCGAAGGTGTCGGCCACATCTTCGCCGTACGCGGCGCCACAAGCGTTCGTGTGCTTGATGATCGCGACAGCGCCTTCTTGGTCCGAGACCAGCCTCCAGGCTGCCTCGGCGTCGATGTAGTTGTTGAACGACATCTCCTTGCCCTGGAGCTGCTTCGCCTCCGCCCACCAAGGACGGGCACCGTCCTCGACGTAGATCGAACCGGGCTGATGAGGGTTCTCGCCGTAGCGGAGGTCGTCGAAATGGCGCAGGGGGAGCACGCGATCCTGGCCGATCCAGCCAACGATCGCAGCGTCGTATGAAGCCGTGTGGAAGAACGCCTCGGCGGCGAGGGCCCGTCTGAGGTCATCGTCGAGGCCCCCCGCCTCTACAGCCTCGGCCACCCTGTCGTACTGGCCGGCGGCAGTCACAACGCCGACGTAACGGTGATTCTTCGCTGCGGCGCGGATCATGGTGGGCCCGCCTATGTCGATCTTCTCGATGATCTCGGATTCGCTTGCGCCCGGCGTGGCCAGCGTCTCCCGGAACGGGTAGAGGCTCACGACGACGAGCTGGAATGGCTCGATCCCATTCGCCTCGAGGTCGGCCAGGTCGCTCTCGTCATCGGTCCGCGCCAGGATCGCGCCGTGAATCGATGGGTGGAGGGTCTTGACCCTGCCTCCCAGCATCTCGGGGGCACCCGTGACCTCGGCCACGGTGTTCACCTCGATGCCGGCGACAGTCAAGGCCACAGCTGTCCCGCCTGAGGAGACGATTTCGACGCTGGCCGCGGCCAGGCGCTCGGCGAACTGGACCAGACCGGTCTTGTCATAGACACTGATCAGTGCTCGCCGCACCCCGATAC
>JBEVIF010000157.1:0-6916 GCA_040510795.1 Acidimicrobiia bacterium | reverse complement strand
GAACCCACCATGTCGAAGTTCAGGTAGAGGGCGATCTTGGCGAACTCCTCGTCGCTCAGGGTGTTCACGTATTCGGTGGACCCGACGAGGCTCGCTTCCTCCGCTCCCCACCACGCGAAGCGCAAGGTGTTTTGGGGGTTGACCCTGGCCATTTGCTCGGCCACTTCGATGAGTGCAGCCGACCCGGATCCGTTGTCGTTGATCCCAGGCCCTTCGGGGACCGAGTCGAGGTGCGCTCCGACCATGACCACGTTGTCCGCGTTCTTCCCGGCCTTCTCGGCGAGCACGTTCGACGTGGTGCCGGGCTCTCTCAACGTTTCGGTGAAGAGCCTCAACTCCAGACCGGCGATCGCGGCCAACTGCTGGCCCAGCGCCTGAGTTATGCCCGTCACGCCGATGTCGAGGGTGAATGTGCTGCCCAGCGTGCCGTTGAGGTCCCCGGCGATGTTGTTGTAGATGACCACGCCGACGGCCCCGGCGCCAGCTGCATTCGTCGCCTTCTGGGCAAACGGGCAGGAGCCGCGGCTGATCAGGGCGATGGTCCCTGCAGTCGTCGCCGGAAAGTCGGAAGGCTCACATCCGGGGGTCGTGTCTGCCGGCGGCGCCGGGATCACAGTCACCGGAGCGGTGAAGTCGCCGCTGCCCGAATAAGACATGACGTTGTTGTCTATCGGACCGCCCGGAAGGGGCGCTGTCTGCTCCAGGATCGTTGGGCTGACCTCGGTGAATCTCACGAAATCGAAGGGCTGAATCGTCACGGCGTAACCCGCAGCCTCGAGCCGTTCCGCCACATACGCGGCTGATTCGTCATAGCCGGGCGTGCCCGATGCACGAGTGTCCCCGTTGGCGTCCGCTATCTCCTGGAATGCCGCTTGGTGTTCCCGAACGCCTTCGACGTCGACACACTCGAGCAACTTCTGGACTGTGTTGTTGTTCCTGTTCTCACACGCTGCCGGGACGGCCGTAGCTACCGGTGCCGTCGCTCCGAGCAGGGCGAGAATGCTTGCCAGCACGACAAGCTTTCTGAGAGAGCGTCTCATGTACCTCCAGTCATGCACTCCCAGCCCATGACCCGTCGGCGCCCATACCACGTCCCCGTTACCGTGAAACACATGAACCCGTCCGACCTCGTCGACCAGCCCATCGGTCCCCATCACTTCCGGGTTTGTGTCGAGAATGTCAATGATTTCGTCCGCGCCACCGGCGACGAAGCTGACCGCTGGGAGGACGCCGCGCCTCCGGGCTTCATGGCCACTCTGTTGTTTGTCGTCGCTTCCGATCTGCTTCGCCAGCTTTCCGACCGGTCGGTGATCCATGGCGAGCAGACCTTCACCTGGCATCGACGTATCGGCATGGAGTCCGAGATGGACGTGACGGGCAGAGTGAGCCGGGTTCGAGAACGTGGAGGCGTCGCCTTCGTCGCCTTCGATGTCGAAGTGGTGGACAACATCGGCCCTGTGGCCGGCGCCACCTCATTGTTCCTGGTCTCGCCAATTGCCGAACCCGACGAAGTCAGCGAGCGGCTAGAACCACCGCCCGAGGATGATGGGAACCCCGACAGAGGGCAGGTGAGCGTATCGAGAGCCGACCTGGTCAGATATGCCGCAGCGACGCGAGACTGGAATCCGATTCACTGGGACCATGACGCTGCTGTTGCTGCCGGGCTGCCAGGGGTGGTCGCGCATGGGCTTCTCCAGGCCGCCTGGGCCCTCGCTGCCGCCTCGAGGCTTCGCTCCGGCGACGCGCCGCTCCGCTCTGCGAAGGTCCGATTCCGCAATCCGTTGGCACCGGCACGACCGGTGTCGGTGGGAGTCGAGGAAACCGGGGACATGGCGGTTGTTGCGGTCAGCGACTCCGAAGCCGAGTATGTGAGTGCTCGAATCGAGTTGACGGGGCAGTAACCACATGGACATGGCCAGGGTCGAACGCGACAAGGAGAAAGAGCTCATTGCCAGGGCGCAGGCGGGCGACCGAGCCGCCTTTGGCGCACTGGTGCGTGAGCACGGAGACGAGGTCTATACCTTGGCGCGAAGACTCGTTGGCGACCCACATCTTGCGTCCGATATCGCCCAAGAGGCTCTGATCCGGGCGTGGAAGGCGTTGCCCAATTTCAGAGGCGACGCGGCACTGTCGACCTGGCTGCACCGCATCACGGTCAACACGGCATGGACCCAGCGCAGACGGGCTCGAAGGCATAGTGGGCCACCGCTCGACGACTTCATCGACGTCGCCGCCCCCATGGGCCCCGATCACCCGGAGATGGCCGGCGAGATACTCGAGCTCCGAGGGCGGTTGCGTCGCGCCCTCGACACGCTGCCGGAGCCGCAACGCCAGGTGGTGGTGCTGAAGGACGTCTACGACTGGTCCCACGCCGAAATCGCCGAAGCCATGGGGATTTCCGTCTCGGCGGCGAAGGTGAGGCTCCATCGGGCCCGAGCCCGACTCGCACGCCAGTTGGAGCAGTCGGCATGAACGTCCTTTGCGAGGTGGCGGCCCCGTTCGTTGCCAACAGTGCCGTGGAAGGCACTCCCGTCGCCCGGCCGTTCCGGGCCCACGCCGATGAATGTCTCAAGTGCCAGGCCAGGCACGCGGCGATGGCTCGCACCGCCCGAGAGTTGGCAGCAATGTCGAACGAGAAATTCGATGCACCGCTCGATCTCGAGTGGCGGGTCATGGCGGCGTTGGAAGGGGACCTGGCGGTGGCTCGTTCCTGGCGAACTCCGGTCGCAGTGACGGCCGCGGTCCTCTCCATGGCTGCCGCCGTCCTCATCTGGCGTCTCCGCCCCCGCACACAGACCTGATCACCAATCGGGCGATCGTCGAGGGTGCCTACCCTTTCCGAATGGCGCGACTCATCGACCTCTCACACGACATAGAGGCAGGGATGATCACCTATCCGGGTCTGCCCGGCCCGGTGATCTCGGATCATCTCTCCCGCATCGACTCCAGGGCGAACTATGCGCCCGGCACTGAATTCCTCATCGGGCGAATCGAAATGGTCGGGAACACTGGCACCTACCTAGACACCCCGTTCCATCGATTCGAAGGCGGCTCCGATCTCTCGGGCCTCGCCCTGGACGACGTCGCCGACCTGCCCGGGGTATGTATCGATGCTCCTGGCCCCGAGATCGGCCCGGACGTGGTGAACGGTTTGGATCTCACCGGTAAGGCCGTCTTGTTCGCTACCGGGTGGGACCGCCACTGGGCCACCGATTCTTACGGCGACCCCAGCCATTCCTTCGTTTCCAGCGGCCTCGTCGATGCCTTGGTCGATGGAGGCGCGGTGCTGGTAGGTATCGACTCGGTCAACATCGACGACACACGTGGCGGGGAACGGGCCGCCCACACCGGTCTTCTCGCCGCCGGGATCCAGGTGGTAGAGCACCTCACCAATCTCGACCAGCTGGTCGGGCGCGAGTTCCGGTTCTTTGCGGTCCCACCCAAGGTGAGCGGATTCGGGACCTTTCCGGTCAGGGCGTTTGCCGCGGTCGTCTGAGGACGGCCGGTGGGAGAATCGCGATCAGTAACCGCTGGATGATGGTTCGAGGATCACCACCGCGGTCTCCCGGGAACGCAGAGCCGCGAAATCGTCCAATCTCGGATCGATCTCCCGCCATCGATCCCACAAGCGCGACCGCTCTTCCCCTTCCGCGGCTTTGCCTCTCACCGTTCGCGGGCCGTCGCCCAGGTCGAGGCCGGCCACAGGATTCGCTTGCAGATTGAGCCACCAGGCTGGCTCGGCATCGGCCCAGCCGTTCATCGCAATAGTGACCATGTTCGGGCCGTCCTCGATGTACCCGAGTATCACTGGCCGCTTTTGACCGGTGCGGCGTCCGGTTGTCGTGAGACGCATGGTGCCCCATTTGTCGGGCTTGGGACGCCAGAGGCCGACCCGGCCGCCACTGACCCGGTACAAGCCACGATGGATCGACCACGCAACGCGGACGAACCAACGAGGAGGAATCCTGATGGGCTGGGTGGGTTGATTGGTCATTTGTGACTAGGCGGTTGTTTGACCGGCGGCGACCCGCCAGTCGTGGTCGGTACCGCTATCGACGCTCATGGCGGCGAGTGACTGTTCTTCGGTGAGATCGTGAACCAAGCAGAACTCGTTGCCGAAGGGGTCCTGCATCACCGCCCAATCGATGAGGGGCCGGTGTCCCTCGTGAGCGCCAGGTCTTGGATAGAGACTCGGAGGCTTCTTGACCTTGCCCCCGAGGGCAACGATGTCCTCGACGGCCCGGTCGATCCCGTTTGACGGCGTGATGTCGATATGGACGGCGTTCGTCCGGTGATGAGATGGCCTGGCAACCTCGACCGGAGCACCGTCGGTGCGTTGCAGGATGATCTCGTGCTTCCAGGGGTCCTGGGTGCCGAGGTAACCAAGCCACCCGTGCCAGCCGTCGGGCGATCCGATGACTTCCAGTCCTGTCACGGCAGACCAGAACTCGTAGGCGAGGGGAAGGTCTGTGACGTTGATGACCACACAGCGCAGTTCGCCTATCGACATGACCGGCAAATCTAGAGAGGGAGTCGAACGGCTGACGGATCGCTCACCCCTGTTTCACACAGGCGGACCAAGCAGGTCCCACCGGTTTCCAGAGATGTCGACGAACACGGCGATCTGCCCATAGTCCTCGGATCGTGGTTCGGTGACGAACTCCACACCAGCCCTCTCCATCCGGTCGTGAGCCGCGTCGAAGTCGTCGACCCGGAGGAAGAAGCCGACACGTCCGGCAACCTGGTTCCCGACGACACGGCTTTGATGCTCGCCGTCGGCACGGGCCAACAGGATTCCGGTCTCTGCCCCACGAGGTCGCAGGACGACCCACCGCTTTGGTCGACCGTCGTTGGTGAGCGAAGGTGAATCTTCCACCAATTCGAATTCGAGGACATCGACGAAGAAATCGATGGCCGGGTCATAATCGTCGACGACGATCGTGACCAGGTCCAGGGCGGGCATCGAAAGGAGTCTGACATTCCAACCCCGGAGTTTCCACACCAGCGCCCTTCCCTTATACTTGGTCATCCCGCGAACCCCCTAGGGGTGTAGCTCGAATTGGTAGAGCGCCGGTCTCCAAAACCGGAGGTTGGGGGTTCGAGTCCCTCCGCCCCTGCCAGCCTTGTCTGTGGATACGATCTGGAAGAACTGATGAACCGAGAAATGCGCCGGATGCAGGAACGCGAGGAGCGCCTGCAGAAGAAGAACGAGACTGGCCGCGACAAGGCCAGTCGCCGCGCCGCTTCCATCCAGGGCAAGCCGGCTGCCACCGAGCGCAAGTCGCTGTGGGCCCGCCTTCGTGAGTATCTGCACGAGGTTCGTCAGGAGCTGCGCAAGGTGACCTGGCCTACCCGCGAGCAGATGGTCGCATTCTCCGCCGTGACCATCATCACCTCGACCGTCTTGACCGGGGTGATCTTCGGGCTGGACATCGTCATGAAGGAATTCGTCTTCTGGCTGGTCGCAAGGTCCTGATGCCGGACGTGGAGACCGCCGAGATGGAGAACCCGGACGTAGAGACCCCAGGGGAAGTGACCGATGAGGCCACCGACGTCGCGACCCCCGAACCCGAGGTCGAGATCGACACCACCGAAGTCGACACAGTCGAGATCGAGCCGGTCGAAGTGGATAAGCCCGTCGTCGAGGAGGCCGTCGCCAACGAAGGCGCCGAAGCGACGGATGAGAGCGACGTCGAGGGTGAAGAGGTCGCACCGCAGATTTCGGCCAGCCCCTATGACCTGCCCGGTGACTGGTATGTCATCCACTCCTACTCGGGCTATGAGAACAAGGTCAAGGCCAACCTCGAGACCCGGATCCAGTCGATGCACATGGAGGACCGGATCTTCGAGGTCCACATCCCAATGGAGGACATGGTCGAGTTCAAGGGCGGAAAGAAGCAGACCGTCTCCAAGAAGGTGTTCCCCGGCTACATCCTCGTCCGGATGACCCTCGACGACGACTCCTGGTACGCAGTCCGCAACACTCCCGGTGTCACCGGGTTTGTCGCCGGCAACGCGCAGAAGCCAACGCCCCTCTCCCGCAGAGAGGTCGAGCGGTTCCTCGGCGTCCAGGAGGAAGAGGAGAAGGCCAAGCCACGCTTCAAGCCCGAGTGGGAGGTCGGAGAGCAGGTCCGGGTAGTCACCGGCCCGTTTGCCGACTTCAATGGCGTCATCGAGGACATGAACATCGATCAGCAGAAGATCGTGGTCCTCGTCAACATCTTCGGCCGAGACACACCGGTCGAGCTCGGTTTCGAGGACATCCAGAAGAGTTAGTGCCCCAACGGCACGGAGAGAATCATGGGACGCAGACGACTTGTAACCACGCTCAAATTGCAGCTGCCCGCCGGGCAGGCCACCCCTGCCCCCCCGGTAGGCACAGCTTTGGGCCCGCACGGAGTCAACTTGATGGACTTCGTGAAGGCCTACAACGACGCCACCGCCAGCCAGCGAGGGCAGATCATCCCGGTCGAGATCTCGATCTACGAGGATCGGTCGTTCGACTTCGTGATGAAGACACCACCCGCTGCCGCCCTGCTCCGTCAGGCCGCCAGGGTGGACAAGGGCTCCGGTGAGCCGAACAAGGTGAAGGTCGGCAAAGTGACCAGGGCTCAGGTCAAGGAGATCGCCGAGACGAAAATGCCCGATCTGAATGCCGTCGACATCGAGGGCGCCATGAAGATCGTCGAGGGCACCGCCCGATCCATGGGCATCACCGTCAGCGACTGACCTCGCTGACCCGGAAGTGGGAGGCCGACAGGCCGCCTGGACCACAAGGAGAGAACATGGTCAGACATGGCAAAAAGTACCGCGAGGCCGCAATGCGGTACGACAAGCAGACCCCGTACGGGCCGGAAGAGGCCCTCGAGCTGGTGAAGACGCTGGCTCCCGCCAAATTCGACGAGACGGTCGAAGC
>JBEVIF010000156.1:0-4318 GCA_040510795.1 Acidimicrobiia bacterium | reverse complement strand
TCGCCATCGAAAGTGGATGCTCCTCGCGTTTCCGTTCGCCGCGATCGGTGTCTTCGCGGTTTGGTCGTGGTGGCCGAGTAGCCCGACGGAGGCACTCCCTGGCGTAGACGTGGCGATCGTCCAGGGATCTACTCCATGCCCCTTCGAGCACTGCCCGCCGGACGAGCGGTTGCGCACCTTCCTCCAGCACCTCGACCTGACCAGGACCATCGAACCGGGCTCCGTGCATTTGGTTGTGTGGTCTGAGGGATCCACCGGGGGCTTGAACGCCGATCCGGTGCAGAACCCCGAGGTGGGTAATGCGATCGCCGAAGAGGCACGACGAATCGGGGCCTGGTTCCTGGTCGGTAGCGATCGCCCGCTGAATGAAACTCAATGGGAGAACGTCAATATCGTCTTCAATCCGGAGGGGGAGATCGTGGGCGAGTACCGCAAGCAGCACCCAGTCCCCTTCGGGGAGTACATCCCGTTTCGGCCGCTGTTCGACTGGATCCCCGAGCTGGAACAGGTGCCCCGGGACATGATTCCGGGCACGGGTCCAGTGGTGTTCGATACAGGTCTGCTGCAGATCGGGTCCGTGATCTCCTTCGAAGGCGGGTTCTCCCGCTATCCCCGCCAACACGTCGGAGCGGGGGCGAATCTGATCGTGGTTGCCACCAACGAGGGCTCTTATGGGACCACCCCCGGCACGGACCAGTTCATCGGCATGACCCGGATGCGCGCCGCAGAGCTCGGTCTGGATGTGATTCACGCTGCGGTGACCGGGAAGTCGACGTTTATCGATGCCTCGGGTGCCTATGGCGAAACTACCGGACTTGGTACCCAGGAGATCATCTACGGGGCGGTCGCCGGTCGCACACCGTCCGTATACGCCCGAACCGGCGACGTCGTCATGATCGCCGCCGCCTTCATCGGGCTCCTCACATGGTGGCGCGCCCGGCGGCCGCTGGTAGTTTCCGCGCCCGCGATCGACGAGGAGGAGTGACGAGCGATGTCCCAGGCCCTGGAGAACCTGCTCACCGAAGACCGCAAGTTCGAGCCATCCCCCGAGTTTGCAGCCAAAGCAAAAGCCAAGCCGGGGATCCATGAGAATGCAGCAGACGACTATCTCGACTTCTGGCATCGCCAGGCCCTGCAGCGCATCACCTGGCACAAGGAACCAACTCAGGTCCTGGACGACTCCAACCCGCCCTTCTTCAAGTGGTTCGCCGACGGCGAGCTCAACATCTCCTTCAACTGCCTCGATCGTCATCTGGAAGAGCACGGCGACCAGGTTGCCTATCACTGGGTGGGTGAGCCCGGCGACAAACGCACGCTGACGTACCGGGAACTCCACTCAGAGGTGTGCCGTTTCGCCAACGGGCTGCTCAGCCTGGGCGTGGAGAAAGGCGACCGGGTCGCCATCTACATGGGCATGGTCCCCGAGCTCCCCATCGCCATGCTGGCATGCGCTCGACTCGGTCTGGTCCACTCGGTTGTGTTTGGCGGGTTCTCCTCCGACGCCCTCTCCAGCCGGATCCTCGACGCCGAAGCCCGGGTGGTCATCACCCAGGACGGCGCGTGGCGTGCCGGCAACGTGGTCCAGCTCAAGGCCAACGCCGATGTGGCCCTGGCCAGCACTCCGGATGTCAGCCACGTCGTCGTCCTGAAGCGGACCGACCACGGAGTCGACATGACCGAGGGTCGGGATATGTGGTGGCACGACCTCGTCGAGGGTCAATCGGACGAATGTGAGCCGGCGGTCCTGGGCGCAGAAGACCCGCTGTACATCCTCTACACCTCGGGCACGACGGGGCGCCCGAAGGGGATCGTCCACACCCAGGGCGGTTATCTGACCGGGATCGTCACCACCCACCATTACATCTTCGATCACGAGCCCGACACTGATGTCTATTGGTGCGGCGCCGACATCGGGTGGGTCACCGGTCACAGCTACATCGTCTACGGCCCGCTCTCAAATCGGGCGACGAGCGTCATGTACGAGGGCGCCCCCAATTTCCCGGATCTCGATCGTCTGTGGCAGATCATCGAGGAGTACGGGGTCACCATCTTCTACACCGCGCCCACGGCGATCCGCACGTTCATGAAATGGGGCGACGAGCACGTGACCAAGCACGACCTCAGCTCGTTGCGACTGATCGGGACGGTCGGGGAGCCGATCAACCCCGAGGCATGGATCTGGTACCAGGAGACGATTGGTGGAGGCGGATGCCCTGTAGTCGACACCTGGTGGCAAACCGAGACCGGGGCGGCCATGATCAGCCCGCTTCCCGGTGTTGTGGCCACCAAGCCCGGGTCTGCCACGGTCCCCTTCCCCGGCATCTTCGCCGACGTGGTCGACGACGCCGGAGAGTCGGTCCCGCTCGGTGGCGGGGGCTATCTGGTCATCACCAAGCCGTGGCCGGCGATGGCCCGGACGATCTACGGGGACGATGAGCGCTACGCCGACACGTACTGGTCGAGGTTTCCCGGCCTCTATTTCCCTGGAGACGGCGCCAAGCGCGATCTCGACGGGTACTTCTGGCTGCTGGGACGCGTGGACGACATCATGCTGGTCTCGGGTCACAACATCTCCACGACCGAGGTCGAGTCGGCGCTCGTCTCCCACGTGTCCGTCGCCGAGGCAGCGGTGGTTGGCCGCCGCGATGACGTCACCGGTCAGGCCATCGCCGCCTTCGTGACCCTCCGCTCCGGCGTAGAAGGAGATGAGGATCTCATTCAGGAGCTGCGGGACCACGTTGCCAACACACTGGGGCCGATCGCCAAGCCCAAGTCGATCGTCTTCACCGACGACCTTCCCAAGACCCGATCGGGGAAGATCATGCGGCGCCTCCTTCAAGACATCTCGGAACAACGTCAGCTCGGCGACGTGACCACCCTGGCCAACGAGGCCGTCGTTCACGAGATCGCGGAAAAGGCAGCCGAAACGACAGAGGACTGAGGCCCGCTAGGCCAGCAGAACCGTTCCGAACCAGATAGCGGCGATGATCAACCCGGTGGCGAGCTCGATCCCGATCGAGGTTGCGATCGCCCCCAGGCTGGTTTTGGTGGCCGGCCAGGCCTGCGCCGCACCCACCCTGATTCGTTCGAAGACGTAGATGGTCAGGACGAAACCGATCGGCGCCCCCACCACCGGGATCACGAAAAGACCAACGATGGCGACTGCAGTTGCGATCAGCAGGGTCCGATTGGGGATTCCGACCTCATTGAGCCTTCGTTTGGGGATGGAGTACTTGATGAACGTTCCGATGCCGGCAAGGAGCAGAGCGGCGATGGCGACTGCCCATGCGCCCGCGCCACCCTTCACGAAGGCCCACAGGAAGATCGCGATTACCTCCAACACAAGGCCCGGGATGATGGGGATGACGATCCCGAAGAGTGAGACGACGATTATCAGGCCGATGGCCAGCTCGCCGAGCTCATCCATCGGAGGATCGTAGGCGGGGGCGGGCAGGACCGCCCGAGCTCAGCCCGCAGCCAGGGCTGCGACTGCGGCGGAGGCGCCCTCCAGCAAGGGTTCGCCATGGCCGAACAAGGCGACCTCGTAGGCGAAGGCCCCGAGCTTGAGAACCGACTCCATGGCCACGGTCATGTCCTCGCTGAAACCCGGGTCGGGAGGGCCGACACCGCCGCCCGTTCCGTTGAGGGCGTCGCCGGTGACCAGGATTCCGGCCGCTGCATCGAGGACGCTGATGTGCCCGGGGGTGTGCCCAGGGCTGTCGATGATTTCCAGGCCGAACACGCTGTCGTCGTCGCCAACCGCCTGCGGAGCCGTGGCAGAAGCGATCTCCGGGATGTCGGCCGCCCCGGCGTACAGCGTGGCGCTACTCGCCTGTGTCATGACCTCGTCGACGCTCCCGACATGATCGGGGTGCTTGTGGGTGAGGATGACGTGTCCGATAGCGTCCCAATCCAGCCCGGCCTCGCCGAGGGCTACCTGGATCGCGGCTGCGCTCCCCCCCACCCCGGTGTCGACCAGGGCCGCTTCCCCACCCCGGTAGAGGATGTAGGCCGAGACGAACTGGAGGTTCACGCGCTGAAAGGAAGTCGGGCCGCTCACGGTTGTGACGGCGGACCCGGTGGTGGTGGTCGACGCCGGGGTGGTTGTCGATCCGGCGGCGGTGGCGCTCGTGCCCGGAGCGGCAGTGGTGGTTGGAGACGTTCCTGGCGCCGTGGTTGTGGCGCCGGCACCTCCATCCGAGCACGCCGCGGTGCCGAAGACGACGATGGCGAGACCGGCCTTCCCCATTTCGGCAATCGCCATTCGACGATTGATCAGGCGGTGGGTGGTCATCGGGCCTCCCGATCGGGGACAGAC
>JBEVIF010000155.1:0-3321 GCA_040510795.1 Acidimicrobiia bacterium | reverse complement strand
CAGCACGTCGACATCAGGCTCACCGCCGAAGACGGCTATCAAGCCCAACGGAGCTACTCGATCGCCTCGGCGCCCGAGGACGACCACCTGATTCTGACCATCGAGCGGCTTCAGGACGGAGAGGTTTCGCCCTATCTGTTCGACGAGCTGGCGCCGGGCGACGAGCTCGAGATGAGGGGCCCGATCGGGCGGCATTTCGCCTGGACACCCGAGACTGTGGGCCCGTTGTTGATGATCGCTGGCGGGTCCGGGGTCGTCCCTTTCCGCGCCATGCTCCGCCATCGGCGGGCGAATGACGGGGTGACCCCGGCCAGATTGGTCTACTCGGCCCGGACGATCGGAGATGTGATCTACCGCGAGGAGCTGGACGACATCGAGGGCGCCGAAGGTACAGACGTCGTTTTGGTTCTGACGCGTGCTCAGCCCGACGGTTGGACAGGTTTCGACCGCCGCATCGACGCCGAGATCCTCGCCGAGGTGACGTGGACGCCGGAAGACAAGCCGAAGACATATGTCTGCGGGCCAACCGGCTTCGTCGAGACGGTCGCAAACTGCCTCGTTGATCTCGGTCACGAACCGGAGTCGATCAAGACGGAGCGATTCGGTCCCACCGGCTGATGTGAATCCCTCTACACGGGAATTAGGCGACGGGCCGGGGCCTTGAACCAAGGAGCGCACCGAGAAGAGTCACTGGACGAAGCACCCACCACGGCGAGCCCGATGACCCATCGTCAGATCCTGCTGGTCCTCAGCGGGCTGATGTTGGGTCTCTTTCTGGCCGCTCTCGACCAGACCATCGTCGCCACTGCGCTTCCGACCATCGCAGGCGAGCTGGGTGGTCTCGAGCACCTTTCCTGGGTCGTCACGGCCTATCTCCTCACCTCCACCGCCTCGGCGCCCCTCTACGGGAAGGTGTCGGACATGTACGGGCGGAAGATCGTCTTCCAGTTCGCCATCGTCTCCTTCCTGCTCGGTTCGGTTCTGGCCGGGATGTCCCAATCGATGACGCAGCTCATCGCTTTTCGAGCCATCCAAGGGCTGGGGGCGGGTGGCTTGATCGTGATGACGTTCACGATCGTGGGGGACATCGTCTCGCCTCGGGAGCGAGGGCGGTATCAGGGGTACATCGGCGCGGTGTTCGCGTTGGCATCGATCGCTGGCCCGCTGCTGGGCGGCTTTTTCGTCGACAACTTCTCTTGGCGATGGGTGTTCTACATCAATCTCCCGATCGGGCTGGCCGCTCTCTTCGTCACCGCGACCGTTTTGAACCTTCCCTTCCGCCGGATCGAGCATCCGGTCGACTACCTCGGAGCCGGCCTTCTCGTAGGTGGAGTCACCTCGCTTCTCCTGGTCATGGTGTGGGGTGGCTCGGAGTATCCCTGGAGCTCGTCGATGATCATCGGATTGTCGGTCGTCGCGGTGCTGCTGCTCGGTCTCTTCCTCCTCCAGGAGCGGCGCGCGGCCGAGCCGATCCTCCCCCTCCGACTGTTCCGGGACCGCACCTTTGCCATCACGTCGGCTGCCGGGTTCATTGTCGGCCTCGGCATGTTCGGCGGCATCATCTTCCTGCCCCTCTTCCTCCAGGTGGTGATGGGCGCCACGCCGACCAACTCCGGTTTGTTGCTCATTCCGTTGATGGGCGGTGTAGTGACCTCATCCATCGTCTCGGGCCGGCTGATCACCCGCACCGGCCGCTACAAGATCTACCCGATCGTCGGCACATCCCTCATGGCGATCGGTCTGTGGCTTTTCTCCACAATGAGTACCGAGACGCCGCTGCTCACGGCGTCGATCTTCATGCTGATCTTCGGCACGGGAATCGGCCTGGTCCTGCAAGTGCTGGTGATCGCGGTTCAGAATGCAGTGGAGGCGCGCGACCTCGGGGTCGCGACCTCGTCGGCCACTTTCTTCCGGTCGTTGGGCGGGTCCTTCGGGACCGCCCTCTTTGGAGCGGTTCTCACCAGCCAGCTCGCCGTACGCCTGGCCAGCCTCCTCCCCGAGGGATCGGAGATGGGGGAGCTCACCGGGAGCCCCGATCTGATCGCCCAGCTCCCGGTAGCGACCAGGGAGGTGGTGATGGATGCATTCTCCGGCGCGATAACCACGTCCTTCGCCATCGCCGTCCCGTTCGCCCTGGCCGCGCTGGTGCTGGTCGTATTCCTTCCCGAACTGCCTCTGCGCGACACCGCCCATGTCGGGGCGGGCGAACCCGACGCAACCGTCTCTCCCGGCACAATCGGGCACTGACGAGCCTCCCGTCCTCCAGGCTCAGTCGTCGCTCCAGTCGAAGACCGGCTCGGGTGGAGCCACGTGTGCCGGTCCCTGGAGCAGATCGAGCCCGTTGACGTCCTCGACGAACTCCAGCCACCACCGGTCGTAGACCGAGCTCGGGTCCCATTCACGAAGACGCATACGGCCCAGGCCGGCGGGAGAGATGTCGTACACGCTCACCCCGAGGTCGGTCTCACGGCCATGATTGATCCAATAGGCGTGACCCTTCACCTCGAATCGTCGATTGAGGTCCTGGTATTTCTCGAGGTGAGGCCTCAACTCGGTGGCGAGATCCCGATACCGATCCGTCTTGCCCGGTCGTATCGGAACCGCGCTGGCAAACAGCATGCTCGTGTCCTTTCGTGGGAGGCGAATGTTGCCACTGCCATCGCTCCCGGTTGATACTGAATCCTGGAGGTCTGGAGACCGATATACGGTCCATGCCTGTGCGAATCCTGTCTTTGACGCGCCTGACTGCATTGTTGGCTGTCGTCCTCGTCGCGTCCTGCTCAGCTGCCTCGCCCGAGACGACAGTGGGCAGCTCGACCACGAGCGCATCACCAGCGTCGTCGTCCTCGACCAGACCTACGTCGACGACGACGACGAGCACCACGACTCTTCCCGAGTCGACCACGACTGAAGTGTCCACGACGACGACCGTCGCCGCCATAGCTACCACCACTACCGAAGGCAGCCCCCCTCCGGTGGAGGACCCCCTGTACTCGCCACCGGCGGCGGGGCCCTCCGGTGATCCCTCCGCGGCGATGCCGCCCGGCGCCGAGGAGGTGACGGTGGCTTCGATAACGGACGGCGATACCCTCGATGTTCGGGCCGATGACGGGTCGGTATTCGAGGTCAGGATCATCGGGACCAATACACCCGAGACGGGTGAGTGCTTCGCGGACGAGGCAGCGCGGGTTCTAGATGCGTTGGCCCCGCCGGGCTCGAGGATCGGCATGACCAGCGATGTGTCCGACATCGACCAGTTCGACCGACTTCTGCGTTACTTGTGGCTCGGGGCCATGTCGATCAATGAGGAGACGGTTCGCC
>JBEVIF010000154.1:0-4248 GCA_040510795.1 Acidimicrobiia bacterium | reverse complement strand
GGGTCACTGCCGTCACGATCGAGTGTTTGTGCCCAAAACCGATGAAGAAGGAGCTCTGATCACCTTGGTGTCGAAGAGGCAATTGCTGGTGGCGTTGGCCGTGGTGTCCACGCTGGCTCTGGCCCCTGCGGCTCTAGCGCAGACGGAGGAGGAGACACCCACCACACTCCCGGCCACCGCTCTGACCGTCAGCACCCCGTTCCCGTCGGTCGCGGTAACGCCCGGAGACCAGGTCAGCTTCCCGTTGACTGTCGCTGCCCCGGCCCAGGTCCCGGTCGCTCTCGCAGTGGAGGGGGCTCCGGAAGACTGGACCGCCGCGTTCCGCGGTGGCGGCTTCGAGGTGGACTCGGTCACCGCCGGTCCCGGGCTGAATCCCGAACTGACTTTCGATGTGACCGTCCCGACCAGCGTGACCGAAGGCGACTTCCCGATGACCATCACCGCTTCCGGCGGAGGTGACTCGGTCTCCCTCCCTATCGCAGTCAGGGTCTCGGTCCAGGCCGGTGGCGAGGTGACACTCACCCCCACCTTCCCCGGTCTTCGCACCCCGGCCGGTGAGGCTGCCACCTTCAACGTGGAGCTGAACAACGGCACCCCTGCTGATCTCGAGTTCGAGCTGAGCCCCACCGCGCCTGCCGGCTGGGACATCACCGCCGAGCTCTCTGGTCAGGCGCAGGCCGCCACCGTCCTCGTGGAGGCCGGCGCTACCGAGACGATCAACGTCGCGGTGACCCCGCCCTTCCAGGCCGAGGCAGCCCAATACCCGGTCACGCTCGTGGCCACGGCGCCCGGCACGACGGTTGAAACCGAGATGATCGTGGAGGTGACCGGATCGTTCTCCCTTGAGATGTCGACCCCGGACCAGCGGCTCAATGCCGAAGTCACTGTGGGCAGCTCGAGCGACTTCCAGATCATTCTCACCAACACCGGGACCGCCGACCTGGCCAACGTCGTCTTGGGAGTCACCCCGCCCACCGGTTGGGAGGTCGGCTTCGACACCCAGGAAGTGGCCATACCGGCTGGTGAGACGGTGCCGGTGACGGCGACGATCACCCCGTCGGAGGAAGCGGTGGCCGGCGACTACGTGATCACCTTCACCGCCACCAATGAGGAAGTCGACGTGCCGGCCATGGAGGTCCGCACGACGGTCAACCCGTCGGCCATCTGGGGATTCGTCGGTATCGCGGTGATCGCCCTCACGCTGGCCGGCCTCGCCTGGGTCTTCCGCCGCTTCGGCCGTCGCTGACATGGCCGCCTCGACCATCCGAAGCCGGAAGCTGACCAAGACCTACGGCGAGCACACCGTGGTCGACCGGCTCGACCTCGACATAGACGCCGGGGAGGTGTTCGGCTTGCTCGGCCCCAACGGGGCAGGCAAGACCACCACCATCCTCATGCTCCTCGGCCTCATCGAGCCAAGCAAGGGCAAGATCGAGGTGCTCGGGCTCGACCCGAGATGGCACCCGCTCGAGGTCAAGAGGAACGTGGGCTACCTGCCCGACGCGGTCGGCTTCTACGACCCCATGACCGGGCGTGAGAACCTCAGGTTCACCGCAAGGCTCAACGGGCTCGAGGACTTCGAAGACTTGATCAGCTCCCTGCTCGAACTGGTCGGTCTCGCCGAGGCCGCCGACCAGCCGGCCGGCGAGTACTCCAGAGGGATGAAGCAGCGTCTCGGCGTGGCAGACGCTCTGGTCAAGGGCCCATCGGTTCTCATCCTCGATGAGCCGACCACCGCCATCGACCCCGAGGGTGTGGTCGAGATGCTCGCCCTGATCCAGAGATTGGCCAAGGAAGAGGGAGTGACTGTGCTCCTCGCCAGCCACCTCCTCCACCAGGTCCAGACTGTGTGCGATCGGGTTGCGATCTTCGTCAGAGGCAAGGTCGTCGCCCAAGGAACACCACACGAGCTGGCCGCAGTCGATAAGAGCGGCAACATCAGGGTCGAGTTCCGACTCGGTGGCGAGCCGGCCAAGGGTAGAGCTGCCCTCGAGACCCTCGGAACCGTGAGCGGTATCACCGCTGGTCGGGCGCCCGGATCATGGGTCGCCGACCTCCATTCGGAGTCGCTGGCGCCCGCCGTGAGCGGCCTCGTCTCCAAGGGTGCCGACGTGATCGGTGTCCATCGGCTCGACGAAGATCTGGAGAGCATCTATCGCCGCTATTTCGAGATCGAGGAAGCGGAGGAGGAGGTTCCGGTATGACCACTGACGCCGAAGTCGTGGCTGAGGAGGTCCCCGCCGAAGAATCCTTGCGGGTCGGAGGCTGGCGGGCGGTAGCCAGGAAGGAGATCGCCGACCACATCCTGTCTGGGCGGTTCGTCGTGTTGATGGGAGTCCTCGGCATCGCCACGGCTGCGGCCGTCTTCGCCGCCTCGGGTGGCATCCGCGATGTCGCCCCCAACGCCCAGGGGATCACGGCGCTCTTCCTCAAGCTGTTCACCGTCACCGCCGACCCGGTCCCGTTCCCGCTGATCGTGTTCGTGGGATTCCTCGCCCCGCTACTCGGGATCATGTTCGGGTTCGATGCGGTCAGCGGCGAGCGCTCCCAGGGGACACTGCCCCGGCTGCTCTCCCAGCCGATCCATCGTGACGAGGTGATCCTGGGCAAGTTCGTGGCAGGCCTGACCGTCGTCGCGATCATGCTCACCGCCCTCGTGTTGTTCGTGTCCGGGATCGGGATCTTCCGGCTCGGCGTGGTGCCCACCCCGACCGAGATATCCCGTCTGGCCGTGTGGCTGGTCTTCACCATCATCTACGTGGGGTTCTGGCAGGCGCTGGCCACGCTGTGCTCGGTGCTGGCCAAGCGTGCCTCGACCTCGGCGATGATCCCGCTCGGCATCTGGCTGGTCCTGACCCTGTTCGGGTCGTTCATCTTCGGGGCCGTCGCCAGCGTGCTCAGCCCCAGAGACGGGTCGGATGCGGCGGAAATCGCCAACCAACAAACGGCACAAACAGTGTCCCAGCTCTCGCCAGTAACCCTTTTCCAGAATGTCTCGAGCGTGCTCCTCGACCCCGAGGTGCGCACGGTCGGTTTGGTCACGCAGGAGCAGGTAGACCGGGCCATCGTGTCCGAGCTCAACCTCACCCAGAGCCTGGCCGTCGTTTGGCCCCAGATCGCCATCCTGGTCGCCCTGACCTCGGTCATGTTCGCCGCGGCCTACATCGCCTTCATGCGGGACGAGGTCCGGGCCTGACCGCTTTGCCTTTAGGCTGAGGTCATGGATGAAACGGTGAAGCCGGACGCGGTCGAGCAGGTCCCGGAGGAGGAGCGTAAGGAACCGCCGATCTCCGAGCCCACCAAGCTGATCCGTATCGCATCCATGACACGGGCGATGCTCGACGAGGTGCGTCAGGCACCACTCGATGAGGGCGGGCGAAAGCGTCTTGCCGACGTGCACTCCCGATCACTCGAGGAGCTGCGCGAGGTCCTATCCCCCGAGCTCCTCGACGAATTCGACGAGATCATGGTCCCCCTCGACAGGGAGGGTGTAACCGAAGCCGAGCTGCGGATCGCCCAGGCCCAGCTGATCGGGTGGCTGGAGGGTCTGTTCCACGGGATTCAGGCTTCGTTGTGGAGCCAGCAGATGGCGGCCCAATCCCAGTTGCAGGAGATGCAAAAGAGAGCGTTGATCCCACCCTCGCCCCCCGGGCAAAACGAGGACCAGACCGGCCTCTATCTCTGAGCCTTATCCGACCTTGCGTTCCTGTTGGGTTCGCTCGCGCCGGACCCGACGTCGCTCACGCTCGCTGAGACCACCCCAGATGCCGAATTTCTCGCCCATGTCGACCGCGTAGTCGAGACATTCCGCCCGCACCTCGCAGGCAGTGCATATCGCCTTCGCCTTCCGGGTGGAAGCCCCCCGCTCGGGGAAGAAGAGGTCGGCATCGGCGCCTCGGCAGTTGGCGTAGTCCTGCCAGGAAAGCTCACCTACAGCCAAGGCTTGGATGAGCTTGCTCTGCATCAGGTCTCCTCACAACCGTGTAATTACACGTTTGACATTAAGACCGGGCGCGCGCGCCGTCAACCCCGAGTGGCGGATTTCTCCTTGTCGCGCCGGAAGATTCTGCCGACACCCATTGTTGGCATAATGGAGTCACCGGTGTCCACCACGACTGAACAGCGAAGAGTCCCCTGGCCGCTCGCCTTCTATCGATCGGCGATTGGCAAGAAGTGGGTGATGGCCCTCACCGGGATCGGGCTCCTCCTCTTCGTCCTGGCGCCCATGGTGGGCAACTGGAAGATCTT
>JBEVIF010000153.1:0-3293 GCA_040510795.1 Acidimicrobiia bacterium | reverse complement strand
GAGGAGAGCCGCATCGTCGACCGGAAGCCCGTTGATCGGTGAGTCACCGGAGACCACGGTGGTTGTCGTCGCCTCGGTTGTCGTCGTGCTCGAACTGGTGGTCGGAGCAGCCGTCGTCGATGGCTCACTCGTCGTGGTCGTGGCTCCAGTCGACGCGTTCGCCGCCATGAAAATTCCGGTGCCGACGCCGACGACGAGAACGGCTGCCGCCAGTATTGAGATGACCTTGTGGGCACTGACCCACTGTGTGAATGTTGAGAGCATGGGGCGGCAGAGTATCGCTGCCCCGCTATTAGACCACTAACGCTCCGCCGGTTATCGGCAACTCGGGCAGGGCGGCATCGGCCTGGTCGATGGAGATCGCGAATTCGATTCCTTCCGCGTTCGCCCTCAGCACGTATAGGGCATCGATGTTCACCCCGGCATCGGCCAGGAGGCGGGTGAGTCGGGCCAGCTCGCCAGGGCGGTGGGGGAGTTGTGCGGTGAGGACCGTGCGTTCCTCGGCGTTGAGGGCCGCCTCCTCGAGGACCCGACGCGTCGTGGCGGCGTCGTCGACGATCAATCGGACAGTCCCGTCACCATCGTGGCCGTAGGCGGCCAGAGCTTCGATATTGACCCCGAAGGCGGCGAGGGCCTCGGTCAGCGATGCGAGTCGGCCAGGGCGATTCTCCATCTGGACCACGAACTCGGTCATGAGACGACTCTACGCCGGTCGCGCGACTCCGTGCCCACCGGTTGGGTCAGGTGGCTCGGACCGCCCTCTGTTCGCGAGGTAGGCATGCCAGATGACCCGCGCTGCTGCCGCACGGATGGGGCGCCAGGGGAGGGAGAGGAGCTCGAGCTCCTCCCGATCGGGCACCATGATCATGCCGAGCACCTCGCCGGCACCCACCTGGAGGGCTCGGTCACCGAGAGGGAACACGTCGGGGAAGCGAAGAGCTGAGAGAAGATAGACATCGGCCGTCCAGGGCCCGATCCCCTTGACGCCCAGGAGGGTGTCCCTCGCCTCGGAGAATGGCATGCGGCCCAGGGCATCGAGATCGAGATCGCCGCCGGCCACGGAGTGGCCAAGCTCGAGGAGGTAGGCGGTCTTCTGCCGTGTGACCCCGATGCCGCGAAGGCTCGACTCAGTGGACGCTGCGACCGCCTCGGGTGTGATCGCCCCCAGCAACCCGTGAAGCCGCCGGTACATGGCCGCCCCCGATTCGAGGGAGACCTGTTGCTCCATGATCAGCCAGACAAGGGTGGCGAAG
Source organism: Acidimicrobiia bacterium (assembly GCA_040510795.1). GTDB lineage: Bacteria > Actinomycetota > Acidimicrobiia > Spongiisociales > ZC4RG35 > JARDZU01. The sequence goes on along the minus strand of JBEVIF010000153.1, from coordinate 2,040 downwards.
CCGGCGGGCCGCGACCAGAACGGCGGCTCCCCGTGCTCGTCGATGACCGCGGCGAACACCGGCTCCTCGGAGACGAGCAGGGTGAGGGCCTCGCGAAAAGTGGTCTCGTCGAGGTGGGTGACCATCGGCCTGAGCTTGGTGATTGACACCGGGCCGAAGCTGCGCGAGTCGGTAGCCGCCGCCCCAGGATTGTCCGAGATCACCCACGCCTCACCGGACCCCAACCGTCTCCCGCCGTCCACCAGATCACCGGGAACTGCGCCGACCCGCTTGACCAGCCAGAAGTCATCTCGACCGGGATGGGGGAGCGCGACGACGTCGCCGACTTCGGCTCGTCTCGACCCGGTGGCGACGAACTCGTCACCTGGCGCCAGGGTCGGTCGCATCGAGTCTTCGGAGACCTGGAAGCGCTGCATGGAAATTGCCCCCGCAGGGTATGGTCGGCTGAGCAAGTCGACAACGAAGGAGTGCCATGCGGCAGACAACGATTGCCCACGCCCACTGCGATCTCTTCTGCGGGGTGTATGACCCTGCACAGGCCAAGATCGAGGCGATGTCGGTTCTCAAGTCGGCTGAGAAGTACCAGGGGTCCGACGACGATGTGTTCCGGGCCAGGGCCATATCGATCAAGGAAGAGCGGGCGGAACTGGTCAAGCATCATCTCATGGTGCTTTGGGTCGACTTCTTCACCGCCGACCATCGCAAGGAGTTCCCCGATCTGGACGACTTGTTCTGGCGGGCGATCCTGCAGGCCGGGAATGCTAAGAAATCGGTCGATCCCGCCGACGGTCAGAAGCTGGTCGACCTCATCGATGAGATCGCCGGGGTGTTTTGGCAGACTGAGAAGGCGAAGACCGCGGGGGTCTACCCGCCGAGTTAGTCGGTCTCCTGCTCGGGCTCACCGGCCTTCTTCGGCTTGATCCGGTCGGTCATGCGCTTGGCCCAGGGGATGTCTTTCTCGAGCAGGGCTAGACCTCCGAGAATGGCCAATACGCCGGGTCCTGGCAGGACGAGCATGGCGGTGCCGGCGCCGAGTAGGGCATATCCACCTGCGATACGGGCTGCCCGTTCCACTTCCATGTGGTGAGTGTATCGGCCCTGGCCGGTACCAGTTCAGGGACCTCAGTCGTCGAGAGCGTCAGCGTCCAGCTTGGTGAAGAGGGTCCCGACGGTCCCCAGCTCGGAGCCCCCGATCACCTCAGGTCGCTCCCAACCTGTCACCTTGGCGCCTATGCCGAGCATCTCGCCGAGCCGCGCCGAGGTCCAGGGCAGGTAAGGAGAGAGGGCCACTCTGATCCCGCTGATCGCCTGGATCGCGGTCCACAGGATGGTTGCCGCGCGCTTCTCGTCCTCCTTGAGCACATGCCAGGGCTCTTCGGAGTTGAGATAGGCGTTCACTTCCGAGGCGGCGTCCATAGCCGCTCGCAGCCCGGCCCGTAGCTCGATCGCCTCGATGTGACCGGCGGCGGTCTCCAACGTCTTGTCGATCGACGCGACCAGCGCTTCGTCGGTCGTCGTGAGCGACCCCGGCTCGGGCACCTTGCCGTCGAAATTCCGATCGCTGAGCGAGAGAACGCGATTCACAAGGTTGCCCCAGGTGGCGACCAGCTCCTCGTTGATCCTTCGGATCATGTCGTCGTCGCTGAGATCCGTGTCGTTCTGCTCGGGGAGCACGGCCGCGATTGCATAACGCAGGGCGTCGGGCTCGAGCCGTTCGGCATACCAACCGATCGAGCGGCCGATACCCGAGGACTTAGACGCCTTCTCCCCCTTGAACGTGATGTATTGGTTGGCCGGGACGTCGGTGGGCAGGTTGAGCCCGCCGTAGCCCATGAGCATCGCCGGCCAGATGACGGTGTGGAACGGGATGTTGTCCTTGCCGACGAAGTAAAACGACTCGGCGGCCGGATCCTCCCACCACCTCCTCCACGCCTCGGGATCACCGGTCAGCGAAGCCCATTCCTTCGCCGCGCTCAGGTACCCGATCACGGCGTCGAACCAGACATAGATTCGTTTGCCCGGCCCCAGATCGTCGACCGG